>WRFK01000223.1 GCA_009778835.1 Spirochaetaceae bacterium | reverse complement strand
GCATTACCGTCAATAGTTACTTTGGTATTTTCCGACATTATTTTTTCCTTATTTTTAGATTTTTTTAGTTTAATACTATAATTTAATTATAATTTGAATAATGGTAAAATACAAACATATTTTACTTGTCAATGTTTAAAAGAGGCTATTTTGGGCTCACTTTCTTAATATTTTCTTCTCACAGCGATTATTTTTCTCTGAAAAACAGTGAAAAACTCCAAAAAACCTTAAAAAGAATCTTAAAAATTTTCAAAAAAAACCAGAATTCAATAAATAAGCCTGATTTGTATAAGGTCGTATAAGGTTGTATAAGGAGACTTGTTTTGTTGAGGAAGCAGCTTTTATTGATTTTTTAAGAAAACCTTTCTGCTATTTAAGATAATTTCTCTGCTATTTGAGATTATCTCTCTGCCAGAAGCAGCCTTAAAAATTCCGGTCTAAAGAAAAGATTCAGCAAATTCTGCGATATAAGCTGATTTTTATCATATTCTTTGGAATTTATTACAGGCAGATTATTTTCAAAAGAATTTATGATCTTAAAAAACACAGCGGCAAAAGACCTGAATGAAAAATAATCTGCTATTTTTAAAGGATCATAACTTTGTTTTGTTCTTATTACCCCTAATAATTTTTCTGTTAAACTGCTGTTTAATATTTTTACATCTTTTCTGTAGACTTTGTCATTCGAAACCTGGGTAAGAATCTCTATTTGCAAACATACCGGTAAATATGAGAAATCCACTGAATCACGATTTAAGATAGAATCTATTTGATGTAATGCCAATTCAATGCTGGCATTTTCAACAATTTTTAAATACCTTCTTATGCTGTCAAAATACAACTGTTTTACTTTTTCTCTGTCTTTTCGGTTTACAGGAACTGTAATAAGGTCATAAAAAAATGATGCTGTATTTTTAAATATATCGCGGAACCCTTCCTGTATATCAAGATATTTTGTTATTACAGGTTTATTCCATAATAAAGAATCGATCATGTGGTATCCAAAACCTTCCATAATGGAAGAAGATATTACAAAATCAGATGCGTTTATTATATTTTCCAAAGGAACAGATTCTCCGTAAATAGCGCTTCCGCATCCCCATATCCCGGGTATATATCCTTTTTCAAAGCACTCTTTTACAGTGTCGGAATATTTTTTTTCCTGAGCAGAAATTCCCGGTAAAGTTACAATAAGGTTAAAACCGCTTCCTGTTATTTTTGCAAGAAGCGCTGCTTCAAGTATATTTTTTCTCCGTATTGTTCTTACAGGATATAGCGCGAAAGAATTTTCCGGATTAAGGGCAGGGAAGAATTTCCTGTATTGTTCTATAAGTTTTTCTTTGCATAAATTTTTTTTCTCTAAATCAGCTATTGTATCTGTTTGCGCTGTTATGTTTTTTGTAACGGAATTTTTAAGTCTGTTATTTTCAATAAGTTCTTTTTTGCTAAGCCCGGAGACAGGGTCATATAAAAGCCATACCAGATGGTCAGGTATTCCGGCTTCTTTAAGATATCTCTCATCGCGCGCGTTTATTGTCGCATATCTGATATTCTTTTCTACGGGATAGATTGTGTATTTTTTTTCTACAAGAAAGCGGTAATTATCGGGCCTGGCGCATTCCGGAAAATCGTGTATCTGCAGAATGGCATTTTGATTATTATTTTTGTGAAGATATTCTGTTATTATCCGTGTGAAAAGAGGATTTTTACCAAGATGATAATTATGTATCCACCAGATAAAACCTTTATATTTTTTTAATAGCAGAACTATTTTTTCTTCAATATCTTGTTCACTATATTTGTAATTATCCGACAGGTAATCCAATGAGTTGTCAGCATCATATTTTATGGCTATATCTGTCTCTTCTGATTTTATGATTTTTTCACTGATTATATTCTCAAGATTTTCTTCTTTTCCCGATATAAAAACAATCTCTTCGATTATGAAGGAATTTAAAGATGCATATTTTATTATTGCATTTACTGCGTTTATTGCGACAGTAGTTATACCGCCGGGGAGAAAATGATAGTGAAATAATGCAATTTTTATTTTTTTCATTTAAAAGCATCACCCTCCAATTAAGTTAACTTATCCGGAAAAGCCCTCGCGCAAAGCGCAAAGTCATGAATTGACTCATAATCAAAAACTCTTAATCGTTACCTAGTATTGTTACATTATCTGCCGGCAGGGAGAACACTATTCCTTTGGCATTGGTATTAAGACCATGTTCTTTGCTTATCGCCTGCATAATACTTACTTTATTTTCCCTGTTGCACAGTATAAGGATAATCTCTTTTTCGTCCTGAACCGAAATGCCAAAAAATTTAATTGCCCCTTCATGGCCTTGTCCGCGAGCGCTTATTACAGTGCCTCCGGATGCTCCTGCTTCATGGGCGGTATCCATCAATTCATCACTGTAACCGCGGTTTACTATTGATATGATTAGATCGTGTGTGAATGTGTTGCAAGAAACTTCATCTGCCATTTTGCCTCCTTCGGCCATATATAATGCCCGTTCTAACGAGATTTTTTGATTTTTATGAATGCTTTGCTTAAAAACCAGCAAAACAGGGTCATTGATTGCTGAAAGGGGAATTGAAAATGTTATCCCTTGTCCATGTTTTCTAAATCTTAGTTTTTTTCTCGCTTCCTTGATTAAAATCGGAACAAGTACTGCCTGCTCCAGGCATAAAAGCACTGCCTTGTTGCCTTCTCCAATACCAAAAAGATTCAGGATTTTTTTTTCTGCAATTCTTATTCCCTTAAAATGAAAATGAAAGCGGACTTTTTCTTCTATAAAAATATTGGAAATGATATTGGAAATTTCCCACTCTACTATAAAAAAAACCAGATTAAGGCTAGGAGCTTCTGTTTGAAGAGGTTGTAGTATCTGTTCTTGCGCTTCGCCGGACAATTTTTTCTGTTGTCCGGAAAACAACCTTGAAAATATGGATCCTTTTGCCATTAAATAACCTCATCGAATACAGTAATTTTATCCCAATCAATTGCTTTATATGTTGTCACGTTATATATAGATGCAGTCATGGCATCGGTCAAGGCATGTGCTTTTTTAGCCTTGAATTGGTATAAAAGACCCATCAATTGTATAACAACGGTAGGCGTCATGGCAACTATGGCTACGATACCGACAGCGCTGGTCATTATATCCTTTTCCGCCCCCTGTGCTACGCCAAATGCAAACGGAAGAAGGAACGTGACGCTTATGGGGCCGGAGCATACGACGCCTGAATCAAAGGCAAT
>WRFK01000222.1 GCA_009778835.1 Spirochaetaceae bacterium | reverse complement strand
TCCGAATATCCCCGAAGCGGAAAAAATTGCAGATATGAAAATAAAAAACCTTACTGATATGCAGGATGCTGCATTAAAAATAAATGCAATGGGATGTCCCAATGTCTTAATAAAGGGAGGCCATTCAACCGGAGATGCTACAGATATATTATATGATGGCAAAAGTTTTTCATATTTTAAAAAAGAACGGATCAACACAAAAAACACCCATGGAACAGGATGCACCTACTCTTCTGCAATTGCTTCCAATTTGGCGCTTGGATTTCCCATTATAGAAGCAATAACAAAAGCAAAAGAATATGTAACCACTGCCATAAAATATTCTTTTGATATAGGAAAAGGAAACGGACCAACAAATCATTTTTATGATCTTTATAAATATGGATTAAAAAAAGGATAAAATAATGAAAGAAAAAATATTTATTGAGCAATGCGCGGAAATTCTGGAAAAAGTTGTTACTAAAAAACCTCTTGTCCACCATATTACCAACTATGTAACAGTAAATGATTGCGCAAATATTACGTTATCAATCGGAGCATCGCCGATAATGGCAGATGCGATAGAAGAAGTAAGCGAAATTGTTTCCATTTCTTCGTCACTTGTTCTTAACATTGGCACATTAAATAATCGGACTGTGCAGTCCATGATAGCATCAGGAAAAAAAGCAAATGAAATAAATATTCCGTAATATTTGATCCTGTAGGAGCAGGCGCTTCTTCATTCAGGAATAGCACAACAAAAGATATTTTGGAAAAAGTCAAAATCAATATTTTACGTGGCAATATTTCCGAAATACGATATATCGCAGGATTAAGCTCTAACACAAAAGGGGTTGATGCTTCTGAAAATGACAAAAGCAACCCTTCCAAAGAAGCTGCCGGGATAGCATATAGCCTTGCAAAAAAACAAAAATGTATTGTTGCGATAACCGGAGCCATTGATGTTATTTCCGATGGCACAAGAACTTTTTATATTGAAAATGGGCATCCGGCTCTTTCAAATATTACAGGCACAGGCTGCATGTGTTCTTCTTTGGTGGGTTCCTTTAACGGAGCTGCCCCTGATTCACCGCTGCAGGCAACTGTTGCGGCGCTGCTATGCATGGGTATTGCCGGTGAAATTGCCTATGAAAAAGCAGGCAAACTTGGTAACGGAAATTTTCGTTCAGCGATTATAGACGCAATAAGCAACATGAATACAAATATTTTATTGGAACGATCCAGATTTTATGAAAAATAAAATTGACTATACTTTATACCTTGTAACAGACCGCAAGCTAATGAACGCTTCAAGTGTCGAAGAGTCTGTAGAAAAAGCTATCCTGGGCGGCTGCACCTTAGTGCAGTTAAGGGAAAAAGAAATTTCCTCTCTTGATTTTTTTTCTACAGCACACAGGGTAAAAGAGATAACGGACAAGCAGAATGTCCCCCTTATTATAAATGACAGAATCGACATTGCATTGGCAGTAAATGCCGCAGGCGTACATATTGGGCAGGATGATATTCCTGCAGTTGTTGTGCGCAAAATAATAGGACCTGAAAAAATCATAGGAGTCTCCGCATCAACACTAAAAGAGGCAATTGATGCAGAGAAAGCAGGGGCAGACTACCTTGGCATTGGAGCAATGTTTTCCACAGATACAAAAAAAGATGCAAAACTAATATCAATTGAAGAACTTTGCAAAATACGCCAAAAAATAAGCATCCCAATCGTAGTAATCGGAGGAATAAACAAAAACACTATTCCTTTGTTATCAAAAACAGGTATAGATGGAATTGCTGTAGTATCTGCAATTATATCGCAGCCAAACATTGAAAAAGCAGCTCAAGAAATCAAAGAATTATTTATCATGGGGGCTTCTGCCGCAAAAGCAGAGAAAAATTAAGCGCGTGATACACCCAACCAGATGCAAGAAAGAACATACACAAAAGAGTTAAAAATCAGCACGCAGATTTTTTAAAATCTGCGTTATAGCACTGTCACAGCAGCGACTTCCCGGCAAGGCTTGATATTTTATCATAGTCTCCGTTCAGGAGATGTTCGGCTATTGTGTCCAAAATTGCCATGGTCTGGAGCGACCACTCTTTCTGCTTTAGTTCGGCTATGGCAGATTTAATTGTTTTACGGTCATACATCCCGCACGCCTCTTTAATGACAAGCAGCTTTTCACGTAAATACTCAATATCCTCATCCGCAGCTTTCACAGCTTTTACAGTATTCTCTTTACCTTCAATTTTCAGCCTGATTTTCTGGACTATTGCCTGCATCTCTTTCAGAAATCCCGGGGTCTCTTTTGACATTACTGAGAGATTTCTCTCCCTGCCTGCCTGCTCCAGTTTGAACGCAACAGCAGAAAGTTCTTTTTCCCCGGCATTTGCCAGCATAGTCTTTAATGAATGAGTATTGATGGTATACAACCGTATCTCCTCATCTTTATATATGCCATCTTTCTTTAGTATTTCTTCCAGCTCTGTCGTAAATTTTATTGCGCTCCGCACAAAAACAGCGGCAAATTCCGGACTTAACGCCGGATTATTAAAAGCCTGACGTTTGCCTTTTTCCCTGTTTGCAGCTTCAACAACTTCCGGAGGCTGCTTATCCCTTACATATTTTTTCAATGCTGTATCCAACTGTCGCACATCAATTGGTTTGGAAATAAAATCATCGAACCCATTTGCCAAAAACATCTCAGACTGTCCAACTAACGCATTCGCAGTCAACGCAACAATGGGGTGCTTATACCCCAACTCGCGCATTTTTAAAGTCGCTTCAATACCATCCATCTTTGGCATCATGTGATCCATAAACACAATGTCGTACACTTTGTTGCTTTTGATTTTAGCAATCGCTTCAAATCCGCTCATAACTGTTTCAATTGACAATCCGTATGGAACCATTAGCCCTTTGGCAACATATAAATTCGCCTCCACATCGTCAACCAGAAGAATAGTACCATAAGGCATTGGCTCAAAAACGATTTGTGTTTTCCTTATCTGCTTGTTGCTGAGTTTTTCAAACTTCTGCAGATTATCCGCCAGCTCTTTGCCCAAAACATTGGAACCGGTACTTTTCTGCGGTATACACACAGTAAACACAGAACCTTTTTCCGGTTCGCTCTCCACTGAAATCTTGCCATTCATAAGTTTTATCAGATTATGCGTAATACTCATGCCAAGTCCGGTTCCTTCTGTTGCGCGATTGGCCTCCACATTAAAACGGGAATACTCGGAAAACAGTTTGCTTAACTGTTCTTCTGTCATCCCCTGCCCTGT
>WRFK01000221.1 GCA_009778835.1 Spirochaetaceae bacterium | reverse complement strand
CAGAAGGTCGCACAGAAGGGATAGCGCAAGGCCGCGTAGAAAGAGATAGAGTAATTGCTATGAATGCGCTCGCAAAAGGTCTTACGCCGGAATTAGTATGTGATATTACTGGCCTTGATCTGGAAACAATACAAAAACTTTCTTCAAAATAAACAAATCCTTTTCTTTTTGAAATATCTGCTCTGTTTTATATCTAATTATTTGCAGCGAGTTCTTTGCACGTAGCCCCGAAGAAAGCGTGGGAATGCTGGCAAAGATAAAAAATCAACTAAAAGAAATTTCACCGCTATAGTATTTTTTTCTCTGCCCAGTCGATTCTTCGGTCATAATCAGCTCGCCATCTTCCCCTATTCCCTCGATAATCCCTGTAATCGGGTTATCTTTTCCTGTCAGAGAGTCAAAAAAAACAACTTTTTTCCCGGAGATTTCTGTTGTGAAATATCATAAGCAAGAATTGAATTATTTGGTGCATTAACAAAGTTATTATTATTGAAAACAATATTGATTATTTTTGTGTGCCACTGAGGAGTCATCCATACCACATAAAAAACTGAAAATCCATAACAAAAGGTGTTTTAAATGTTAATATCAAAAACATACATCTCTGAAATAAAACAAATCATTATATCAGCTAGAAGCAAAGCATATACGACAATCAATTCCGTAATGGTAGAAGCCTATTGGCTAATCGGAAAAAGAATCGTAGAAGAAGAACAACAGGGTAAAAACCGGGCAGCATATGGGCAGGAAATAATCAAAATCCTTTCAGAAGAACTTCAAAACGAATTTGGCGAAGGTTTTAATATGCGTAGCTTGCGTGAATACAGGCAATTTTACCTGGTATTCAAAGATATTGAATTTGGCGCACAGTGTGCGCCAAATTTGACATACTCACATTTTAGGTTAATTATGCGCCTTTCTGATAAAAACGCCATGAAATATTACCTCACAGAAGCTGCTGAAAATAATTGGTCTGTTAGAACTTTAGACAGAAATATTTCCACCCTCTACTACCAGCGCCTATTGTCTTCCCACAAAAGAGATCCTGTCGTAAAGGAAATGAAAAAGAAAACAATGGATTTTCAACAGGATAAACTGGAATTTATCAAAAACCCCACTGTTCTTGAGTTTCTCGGTCTTCACAGCAATTCCAGCTATGTCGAAGAGGAACTGGAAAAAGCTATTATTGACCATATTCAACAATTCCTTCTCGAATTGGGAAAGGGGTTTGCTTTCGTATCACGGCAGCAACTTATTAGGACAGAAACATCGGAATTTTATATTGATCTTGTATTTTATAATTTCATACTAAAATGCTTTGTGGTTATCGAACTAAAAACAAACAAAATCACTCATCAGGACATCGGGCAACTTGATATGTATGTCCGGATGTTCGATGACTTTAAAAAACAGGAAGGAGACAATCCCACTATTGGAATTTTATTGTGTAGCGAGACAGATAAATCCATAGCAAAATATTCTGTACTCAACGAAAGTAAACAACTATTTGCCACAAAATATATGCCCTATCTGCCTACCGAAGAAGAACTGATTACAGAAATAGAGCGGCAGAAGGAGATTCTAAAAACCCAGTATGATAATAACAAATAATAAATTTCTTATAGAATAACTCATACTACATATTTTCTCCAAACAGGATAGGGAAAATAAAGACAACAGACATGGTAAAAACATTATTGGAAAAGAAGATTAAAAGTAATACAGAAATCAACTAAAAGAAATTTCACCGCTATAGTATTTTTTTCTCTGGCCAGTCGATTCTTCGGTCATAATCAGCTCTCCATCTTCCCCTATTCCCTCGATAATCCCTGTAATCGGGTTATCTTTTCCTGTCAGAGAGTCAAAAAAAACAACTTTTTTCCCTTTATTATGGAGTTGTTTGGAAACATCATCTTTCCAGGTTTTATTATCCCAATTATCTTTCATAAAACCAAGAAATTTTAAGAGAAGATCATTTAAATCAGAGAAAATCCCTGTAAGTTCAAAGATAGAAACCCCCTTTTTCCTGGAGATTTCTGCTGTATTTTTTTGGTTACAGTTAATACCTATGCCGCATAAAACATAACCTGAGCTGTTTTCACATAATATGCCGGATATTTTTTTCCCATTTATAAGAACATCATTGGGCCATTTTATGGAACTTTCTATGCCAAACTCTTTTTTAAGAAATCCAGCTATGCAAAAGCCCGCAAAAAGAGGAAATAAAGAAAGGGGAAACTCAATATCACTATTTTTAACAAGGATCGTAAATGTAAGGCTTTCCCCTTTTACAGAAAGCCATCTGCGGCCTTCGATACGCCCTTTTCCCTCTGTTTGATCATAAGCAAGAACAAGTGTCCCTGTATGAGGATTTTGAGGTATAAGCTCTCTTGCATCATTCATAGTCGAATATGTTGTCTCTTTATAATAAATCTCTGCTTTTTCACTTATGCTGAAAGGGTTTTCAAGATTCAATTTCTGCAGCCCTGCGCCTAATTGCTTGTCAGCATCCCTATGGATGCTGACCACCTCGCGAGCAAGGGAAGTTTCGCTCGGTGTCCCTGTCGCAGCGCGGGATAATGAAATGTATCCCGTAGATTTATCCATAATTTTTTTTGTTCCAGAGAACATACGGGACGCGGCGTCCGTGCCACAGCCCTGCGCTTTATCGCTTGGCAGCGTCCCCGATGGACACTGCCCGTCTGTGGCGCAAGGAAAACCTCTCACAGACGTCCCTGTCGCAGCGCAGGATGCGGCGTCCGTGCTGCAGATAATCCCTCCGCCAATAACAAGGTCATCTTTATAAAACACAGCAGACTGACCCGGAGTTATTACAGTTTTTTCTTCAAGAAAAACTGTTGCGCAGCTATTAGCGTTTATTTCTGCTTTGCATGAGAATTCAGAAGAGTTGTATCTTACCATAACATTGCATTCAATAGTGTCGCCTTCGGACACCTCAATGAACCAGTTACACTTTTCAATAGTAAACTTATTTTGCCCCTGATGAAAATCGCGGCCTACAATTACCCTGTTTCTTTTGCTATCTATTTCAACAACATACCATGGACCGCTTCCGAGCGAGAGTCCTTTGCGCTGACCTATTGTATAATAAACATACCCTTTGTGCTTTCCCAGAAAATTTCCATCAACATCAGTTATATCCCCTTTTTTTATTCTTGGACTGTTTTCAGGAATATTCTGCTTTATAAAATCACCATATTCCCCTTCAAAAAAACAAATATCCTGGCTCTCTTTTACAGATTCAAAAGAATAACCATCATTTTTTGCTTCT
>WRFK01000220.1 GCA_009778835.1 Spirochaetaceae bacterium | reverse complement strand
CAGGCGACAGGATTTCCTGGGCAATAATGGCATCTTGTAACGAATGTTACTATTGCAAAAAAAATATTCCACAGAAATGCGTTAAACTTGTTAAGTATGGGCATACTTGTGTAAATAACGACACAAACTCTCCTTTGCTTGGAGGGTATGGGGAATATGTTTATATATTACCTGGCACTGCTGTTTTTAAAGTGCCTGACTGTTTGACTGATGATATTGCAGCTCCTGCCAACTGTGCGCTTTCTACTGTTATATGCGCAGTAGAAACAATTGGTATTGAAAAAGGGGACTGCGTAATGGTTCAGGGAGCAGGTCTTCTTGGACTTAATGCTTGCGCTATTTTAAAAGAAGCAGGGGCAAAAGAAATTATTATTACCGATGTAATTGATTCAAGGCTTGAGAAAGCAAAAGAGTTTGGCGCTACCTGCGCTATAAACACAAAAGAAATCAATGAAGAAGATGTTAAAAAAATAATTTCTAAATTAACAGATGGTCATGGTCTTGATGCTGTAATAGAAGTATCCGGGTTTGCCGGTGTTGTAAAAGCTGCTATTGATAATCTTCGTATTGGCGGAAGATATTTAGTTGCCGGGCTTGTTACTCCAGGAAGCGACATGAAACTTGATGGTAATACCTTAACAAGAAAATGTCTTACTCTTAAAGGTATACACAATTATAGGCCTGACCACCTTGGTAAAGCGCTTAAATTTCTGGAAGAGAACTATAAAAAGTATCCATTTTCAGAAATTGTTAAAATAAAATTTCAGCTTGCTGAAATCAATAAAGCTGTGGAAGCTTCAAAAACTGGCGAATATATCCGTGTAGGAGTATATTTCTAATCTTCTTTTTTTCCTTTTTTGTTCTCCTTGTCTCCAGAAGTGTTTTCTGGAGACCTTAATTTGTAAACATAAATAGTTTTACCTATATTGGATGACTCATTAAGTATAGATTTATTATACTCAACGCTTTTATCAACATGGGTGTTCATTTCTGCTGAGCTCTTTTTTATATTGGCAGTATATTCTGTTATAATTTTTAAACAGCTATCAAAATCTTCTTTTCCCTTCTTAAGCCTTTCTTCCAGCTTGCTGTCCGCGCTTGAGATATTTTTATTTTTTGATTCTTTGGAATTTTTAACTTTAGCCAGATCTTTTAGGAGATCATTTAATACAACATCTGTTTCTAAAATCTTTTTTTCAGCGCTATCAATCAAAGAAAGATTTTTTGTTATATCAGCAGATATTATAAGCATTTGATTTGATATTTTGGAATTGTTGGAAGATATTAACTGCTTTGCTCCAAGGATTTTAAGAAATATATTGTTAAGCGATTCAATAAGAAGATTATAATTTTCTATTATTTCTCCGATTTCGTCCGGAGAGTAAAGGGGAATTTTTTTCTGAAGCGCTTCGCTGTCTCCATTTGCAAGCGAGTAGATATGGTCGGAAAGTCTTTTAAGCGGTATAAGCAGATACATTAAAGATTTAATTATTATTGGAAGAAAAATAGCAAAAATAAGCAAAGAGCAGATTAACAGTGCATTAAAAGCTTTTCTAAATGGAGCAAGCACTACTTTTTTATCTACAAGAGCATAAAGCATCCAGTTTGTACCTAAAGATTGTATCTTTTTTACAAAATATGTATTGTCATCTGTATTAATATTTTTCCAGCTATGATTCATTTTGGAAAGCTCTTTATAAAAATTGGGTAAATTATCTGCATTCAAATTTTTAAAAACAGATAAAGGATCCCTTGTATTTGCGATAATTGTGTTATCCTCTGTTGTCAAAAGTATATAACTCTCTTTTCCAAGATTAAAATGGCTCAATATTCCTGTTATTGAAGAGAGGTCAATATTAGCAGATACAACTCCAAATTCTTTGCTTTTTTCAAAATATATATGTTTTGCGACTGCAAACACATGAAAATTGTTATCCGAAGAGACAAAAGGCCTTGTTATGGTAATTACTCCATTTTTTTCTTCTGCGTCTACATACCATGGCCTTCTTGCCGGATTGTAGAAAGGCCTTCTGTTGGATGGAGGATACATAACGAATTTACCGCTATCTGTTCCTATATAAACAGAACCCATGTCGGGATTATTAATGTTGATGATTTTCAGAAGTTCATATATATTTTGCTCTGTTTTTGAATTTTGGTAAGGCCTCATTTCGCTCCAGTCTGACCAATGTCTATAAGTTACAAGTTCATTTGTATTAAGGCCTACAACAAGGGAATTATGAGCTATTGTATTGATTGTGTGTTTGGTTTTTTCTATATACAGTGTTAATGCCTGGTCAATCAAAAGTATTTTATCCATGTTTATCTCTTTTGATTTATCTATTGCCATCCTGTTTCCATAAATATAAATCAGAATTGAAAGCAATATCATTGGGACAATAGTTGATAAAACAGCGAGTATAATTAACTGTTTTTTAATAGGTACACTCATAATAAAACCCTTTATTTAACCAAAATATATAATATTAAATTGTTTTTCTTTCATACTCAATCACGGCACTATGTTATTTAAATCATGGCTGCCAAGCAGCCCTTTTGAATAGAAATCTGCCCATTTAAGAACAATTTCCTTAAATATATTGATAGGTTTGTTTAAAAACTTATCTCTATGAGTTATAAGATAATAATTATTTATTATCCCATTATTTTTTTCCGGTATTGCAACAAGGTCTCCTGTTGTTATTTCATGGCCAACAATATACTTTGGCGCTATTGCAGCCCCTACATTATTTTTTACATAATATTTTAGAGAATGGTAGTCCGGAGCTTCACATACAATATTTGCGGAAATATTATATGCGAGCAAATATTCTTCAATAAGAGTTCTTTCCATGGAATTTTTACAAAGTGTTACTATGTTTATGTTTGCCAGATTATCAGCTGTAAAGTACAGGACATCTGACAGAGCATTATCCTGGCTCACGATCAGGAAAAGCGAATCTTCAAATATTTTTATTGCTGTTATATTATCGTTTTCAATCGGGGTATCTGTAAATCCTATATCATATTCCATTGTCGATATTCTGTTGTATATATTAAGAGACTTATCTATTTCTATTGTAAGTGTAATTTCCGGAAACATTCTTTTAAATAATATGACCATTTCGGGCAGATAATAATTGCCAAAACCTTCATTTGCTATGATTTTTATATTTCCGCTTTTCTGGCTTTGATAATTTTTTATATTTTTATCGATTTCCTGTTCAAGTTCTGTAATTTTTTCCGCAACATCATATAGCATATAGCCTACATCTGTAAGCTTAAGCTTTTTTCCT
>WRFK01000219.1 GCA_009778835.1 Spirochaetaceae bacterium | reverse complement strand
TATTAATAGTTTTTATTTTTATTAAAGAAGAAGCTATTTTTTCTACCTCATCTTTTTTAAAATGTTTCATTACAGACGCAGCCTCTTCTTTTCCAAGCAAAAGAAGAACCTTTGCAACTTTCTCGTATTTTTTTGTATCTTTGTCTAAAACAGTTTTTGCATCCGGCGTTGGCGCATCTTTTTCCGGAAACTTGCTGAGTTTTACAAAGCCCGGATCTTTTATAGTCGCAGCAACTTTTCCCGCCTCTTTAGCTTGCCCCGGCAAAGGCTCTTTTGTAAGTAGATTTTCATCTTCAAGTATGCTTTTAAGTAACATCTCTTGTTCTTTTCTTGTCAGAGGAGAAGTGTCTTCTTTTGACTTGTTATCAGATTTTTCTGTATTGAAGTTTGAAAAAACATATTTTTTGATACTTGCATTTTCAGATGCTTTAATATCTGACTTTGGTTCTGAAGCTTTTTTATAAGCATCAATTGCTTTTTTTATATCAGACATATTTTGTATTGCCCCCTCCCGAACATTATTCCAAACCCAACTCTTCTATTGTATATGGCATAAGATAGAGCGGGCTCCCCTCTTCATAATAGTCTGTTTTCTTAAGGAAATCAAATAGGGCTTTTGTAATTTTTGGCATATCTTCCAGTTTAGAAACAGAATCAAGCCTAAACATATTTATAAGCGATAAATTCCTCTCTCCCGGAACAATTTCAATAACTTTTGCTTTTTTACCATTTAAGTATTTGCTTTCAACATATGAAATCACATCAGAAAGCCCACCGATATTGTCAACAAGAGAAATCTCTTTTGCCTGCTTTCCTGTCCATACTCTCCCTTTAGCTATTTTATCAACATCCTCATAAGAAATTTTTCTTCCTGCACTTACAACAGTAACAAACTGATCATAGCTTTCTGCTATAAAACTCCTGATTTTTTCCCTCTCATCTTCTGTCATGGAGCGCATAAAGTTTCCGAAATCAGCGCTCTCCGATGATTTTACTGTTTCACTTTTTATATCAAGTTTTTCGAGCAAGCCAGATATATCCGGATATATTGCAATAACTCCGATAGAGCCTGTAATTGTTACAGATTGCGCAAATATTTTTTCAGCAGCAGCCGCAATATAATACCCTCCGGAAGCAGCAGTTCCTCCCATTGATACAATTACAGGTTTAGGATTATCGCTTTCTCTGCAAAGCATAACTTCATGCGCAATAATATCGGATGCAAGAGCGCTTCCTCCTCCTGAATTTATTCTTAGTATAATAACTTTTACAGCAGAATTGTTTCTTGCACTTGATATTGCCTTTGCCACAGAGGTTGCCCCTGCATTTCTCCCTTTTATGCCATTGCCTGTTATAATATTTCCGCTTATGTAAATTATCGCAACATTTTCCGCAAAGATATTCTCCCAGTCATAATCTACAAAATCCGGGATATATGAATAATTTACAACCGAATATTTTTCTTTTGAAATTAGTTTATCAAACTCATCTGTATAAAGCCTGGCGTCAATAAGCCCTGCTTTTAAAGCTTCTTTTGATGAAAGATATGGCCCCTTTGCGATTATATCTTTTATGTTACCCGACAGCATGGTTCCCCTGCCGCTTGTTAACATAAGCTCAAGTTCTTGCTGCAGCGATGAATAAAGAGAGTCAAGAGCTTCAAGCTCTTCTTGAGTCATCCCCGGTTCCGAAAGATTATTATATGCTATTTTATATTCGTGGCTTCTGAAGTTATAAAACTTGATGCCGAACTTTGCAAAAAAATTACTAAAATAGAGTCCGGTGCGGGAAAATCCTCTAAGATAAATGCTTCCTTGAGGAGAGAGGTATATCTTATCTGCAACAGATGCAGCAAGAACATATTGCCTGAAAGATGCTGATTCAAAATAGAAATAGATTTTTTTGCCCGATGCTTTTACTTCCGATAATATCTTTGAAATTTCAACAATATTTGCAAATGAAGTAATAAAACTTTGATCTTTAAACAGCACTGCCTTAATATCAGGATCTTTTTTTATCATCTCCATATCATTTATAAATTCAAGAAGAGAGATTCCCTTGTTACTTTTTGGTTGAACTAATTGGTTCATAAACGATCTATCTAAAGGAAAATCATTTATTACATTAGCTTTTTTATACACAGCCATTGTTTTTATAAATGGAGGAACAACAGTTCTCATTTGTTTTGCAGAAGCAAACAGGGAAAAATTCCCTTTCTCAAAAGGGTTATCATGAAGCTCTGAATTGACTGCTGTTGATAAAAATCTTGTATTAAAAACTATTCCGGCATTGAATGTCTTATTATCATGATCAAAATCGCCCCTTATTTTTATTCCATTAATAGGTTCAAGAATTAATCCATAGGCAAGAGGAGAAAGAGCATCCGAGGCTTGTGTGTCTAAATATAGCGTAACTCTGTTTCTCCAATAATTGCTAAAAACAAGCGGCCTTAAGCCCACTCCCATACTTATATCATTAACAGAGCCTGTAATATCTGTTGTTTTAACTCCAAAAGAAAAAAACGAAAATGGTCTTATAACCGATGAAAGCCCAAAATCAATTCCATCGTACTCCCATCCCCATCTTCCTGTAGCGCCAAATGAAATACCATCGAAGGCTTTATATGCAAGCGATATATTATTGAAATAATCGCCTGAAACCGAATCAAGTCCATATGAAAAATTGCTTAAATTAAAAAATAGAGAATAGGTATCTGAAAGTCCGTTTTTTTCAAATTCCTGATAAAAACCTATTCCGGATGCATTGCCAAAACCAAGAGCAGCAGGATTTACCTTTGCGGCAAAGCCCGATTCTTCTACTGCTATTCCGTAATTTTGCCCAAAAACAAAATTGGCTAAAGCAAAAAAGCAGATAAGTATAGACCAGATTTTGAGTTTTTTCATATTGGGATTACTCCTGTATATTTGCACCTCTAAGCGGATCTTCGCTTTTAATGCAATACTATCATGTAAAATCCTGCAATAAAACTCAAAATCATCTTTTTTTATTTATTATTTTTTTCTTAAATATAGGCTGCCCATTAGCTGCGCTAAACTCCGTGACTTATTGGACAGCCCTATATAAATTCTATTCAACCTTAAATCGCGATACTTCTTTTATTAATATATTAATTCCTTCACGATTCTTTAAAGTAAGCTCATTGACATCATTAACTGCTTTATTGATCTCTTCTGCTCCGGTTGCCATCTCGTTCATGCCGGACGTAATCTCCTGTGTCACTTTTTCAAGGTTCTCGCTTTCCCGAATAACTTCCTGCGCTCCCTCATGCATTTCACCGGAACCGCTCTTTA
>WRFK01000218.1 GCA_009778835.1 Spirochaetaceae bacterium | reverse complement strand
ATATTCATTTCAGCATTTACGCTTTCAAACTCAAACGTTACTTTAAGCTCTTTGAGTCCTTCTAAAAGAACTTCTTTTTTCTCTGCCAGCTTTTCCAGTTCTTCCTTTAACTTAATAATCTCATCATCTTTATTCTTTATACTTTCAGAAAGCTGCTTGATTCCAATTGATGGCAAAACAACTTTTTCGCCATTAACTTCAACAGGAGATTCCCCTTTCAGAAAAACAGCAACAATGTAAACTGTTTCTTTTATTTTGTTTACTTTTATATATTTGATATCCGTTGGCAGGGTTTCAAATTGCTCTTTTGCAAGTACATAAAACTTAAGAGAGATTCCGCTTTTTTCAAGTGCAGATACATATGAAGGATCAAAATCTCCCCATGGAGTAAGAGTTGAAAAATCCTTTCTGTTTTTCTCTTTTTCTTCTTCCAGGCCATGCATTTTTTCCAGAGTTTTATTTATTTCTATTGCAAGTTTTTCAGCTTCTGCAAAATTCGATTTGCCGGATACAGATTTTCCTTTATCTTTCTTTGGTTTGGGAAGTGAATATATACATTTTTCAAAAAAAGCTTTCTTTTCCATTAATGAATTAAGTGTTTCATTTGATTTATTTTCTTTTTCAATATGGACAACACCTACATTTCTTAATCTTTCAAGCGATTGCTCTCTGGTCGAGTCAAGAATTACAAGAGAAACTTTTTTCATTTTTACTATCATAACTATGACACCTTTACCAGCTTATTCTTGGCCATTTTTCCGCGGACAACGCTTGCAGTCTGCTGGTCGCCAAGGTATATCTGTATTTTTCTAATATTCTCTTTTGCCTCAGGTATTTTTACTTTTTCAAAAAGATTAACACGCTGGGTAGTTACCCTTAATTCAGCGCCCAGAAGCTCAATTTGTTTTTCAAGTATTTTTACTTCTTCGTCAAAAGCAAGCAACTTTGAGACTTTTTCAACTGCAGTATCAACCCACAGCGGCTTTTCAAAAAGATTATATTCCGGCAGATCAAACGATATTCCTTTAAAAACAGGGATATCCACACCGGCAATATTTCCATTTTCAACTTCAAGAGATTTAATCTTTAAAAGGCTATCAAAATCAACTTTTTCACCAAAAACATCGACCCAGGAATATACTTCATTTTGAAATTTATCCCTCTCCTCTTTTTTTTCTTTAAGCGAATTTTCAACCTGCCTTATTACAAGTTGAAGCTGCTGTTTTTTAAGCATAAGAGTAGGCAGATATCTGGTATATCTTTTTAAGCTGTCTTTCTGTTTTTTCTGCTCATTTTTGGTAAGTTTGATTTTTGCCATTGATCTCTTGTCCTTATTTGGGCCAGAACTTATTAAGAAGCTCTGTTCTCATTCCTGTTTCCTCAGGTTTGAAACAGGTTGAAAGAATTTCCCAACCTTTATCAAGAGCTTTCTCAAGAGGAATATTTACAGAAAGATCCATAAGTTCTTTCTCAAATATAGAACCATATTTAAGAAGTTTATTATCCCATTCTGACATTCTAAAACCCATTGATTTCTTTTCAACTGTCTCTTTATATGCAGCATAAAGCTTTATCATGCCGTCCATAAGAGATCTGTGGTCAGCCCTGGTATCTTTATTTACCTGTTGTTTTAGTCTTGAAAGAGATCCAAAAGGCTCAATTCTTCCACCTTTAAGGTAGAACTGCCCTTCTGTTATATATCCTGTGTTATCAGGTACTGGGTGGGTTACGTCATCACCGGGCATTGTTGTTACAGCCAAAACTGTAATAGAGCCTGCCCCTTCGAAGTCAACAGCTTTTTCATATCTTGAAGCAAGCTGGCTGTAAAGGTCGCCTGGGTAACCTCTGTTGGAAGGAACCTGTTCCATTGTGATAGCAATTTCTTTAAGAGCATCTGCAAAGTTTGTCATATCTGTAAGAAGTACAAGAACTTTTTTACCTTTAAGCGCAAACTGTTCTGCAACTGCAAGAGAAACATCGGGTACAAGAAGACACTCAACTATTGGGTCAGATGCTGTATGAACAAAAAAGATCGCCCTGCTAAGAGCGCCGCCCTCTTCAAGCGTATCTTTAAAAAAGAGGTAGTCATCATATTTAAGACCCATTCCGCCAAGAATGATCATGTCAACTTCTGCCTGCATCGCTATACGGGCAAGAAGTTCGTTATATGGTTCTCCTGATGATGAAAAGATAGGAAGTTTTTGCGATTCAACAAGTGAATTAAAAACATCTATCATTGGAATACCGGTTCTTACCATATTCCTCGGAATTATTCTTTTTGCAGGGTTAACAGAGGGGCCGCCGATCTCTGTCATGTTTTCATGAAGAGCAGGGCCATTATCCCTTGGTTCGCCGCTACCGTTAAAAATACGGCCTAAAAGATTATCTGTAACAGATATCTGCATTGAATGTCCAAGGAAGCGCACTTCATCATTTGTAGAAACACCTCTTCCGCCCGAAAAAACCTGAAGAGAAACTTTGTCATCACTCAGTTTTATAACCTGGGCAAGAGATTTGCCGTGAGCCGAAGTAACTTCGGCAAGCTCATCATACTTTACCCCTTCTGCAGAAACTGTAATAACGTTTCCTGCTATTGATTCTATTTTACTATAAACCTTACGCATTCTATTTAGCCTCTCTTACTTTTTTTCCAGCATAGCTGCTACAGTTTCTTCGATACTCTTTTGTTTTGAAGAAAGCATTCCACGAAGTTCTTTTTCCTTTGCCTTGAATTCATCTGTTTGCCAACCTGTTCCGTTGTAGTCAAGGAAAAGCTGCCTTAGCTGGTTAAAATACTGTCTTGCTTCATCTTTAGACTGTAGATCAAAATTTGATCCAAGAATCTCAAATATTATTTCAAAAATATGTTTTTGCCTTTCAAGTAAAACAGCGTTATCAACAGGATCGAACGAGTTCTGTTGTATATAAACAGCATCAAGAAAATCACTTTTAAGGTAGAGGATATAATCTTCTATACTTGTTCCCTCTTCTCCTACAACTTTCATCATCTGCGCAACATCGTTTCCCTTAAAAAGAAGTTTTCTTCCATATTCTACTTTTGCTTCATTGTGAGAAGTTTTATATTTACTCCAGCTTGTAAGAGGATCGATTGCCGGGTATTTTCTTGCATCTGATCTTTCTCTTGAAAGTCCGTGGAAAGATCCTACTACTTTAAGAGTAGCCTGGGTAACAGGTTCTTCAAAGTTTCCGCCTGCAGGGCTTACTGTACCACCAATTGTTACAGACCCTTTTTTGCCGTTTTTAAGCCTTACAATACCTGCTCTTTCATAAAAAGAAGCTATAACTGATTCAAGATATGCGGGGAATGCTTCTT
>WRFK01000217.1 GCA_009778835.1 Spirochaetaceae bacterium | reverse complement strand
TTTATTGTTGATAAAGCAGAAGATGGGGAAAAAGTACTAGAACTCATAAAGGAAAATAAACCAGATATTATCATTATCGATGATATGCTTCCTGTTATGACAGGCTGGCAAGTAGTTAAAACATTAAAAAATGATGAATCTTATAAAAAATATGCTGATATACCCATAATAATGCTTTCAGATATGGCTGAACCACAGGCAATAGTTGAAGGTTTTGACATTGGAGTCGATGATTACATAAAAAAACCATTTAGCTTTGCTATAGTTTATGCTAGAATAAGGGCAGCGCTTAGAAACAGAGATCTTTTATATAAAAAAGCTCAGGGCGAAAGAGCTATTTCGTTAATAAAATCATTAAGGCATACTGTTGTATTTCTGGAAGACCATTTGGTTTTACCTGCTGAAAGGCTTAAATCAGCTATTGACGAATTTAATAAAAATGATATTATAGATAAAGATAAATTTATTCCGCTATTTAATAATAATATAGATAAAATTGTTGCAGTAGTGTCGAGTATTTCTGACAGAATAACAGAAATAAAAAAAGGCGAAATTGAACTGGATGATATGAATGTTGACATATTTAATCTGGAAGAAGAATATAGGAAGCATTTGAAAAACTTACAATCAAAAGGATAGTTTAATGGTTACAGCAGAGAAGCTAAAAGCTGTGGAATTCTTTACAGAGGGCAGAAAATTGTACAAAATGATGGATTTCCGGAAAGCTGCTGATTGTTTTAAAAAAGCTCTTGAAGTTTGTCCCGATGATGGTCCATCAAAAGTATATTTTGAAAGATGTATATATTATATCGATAATCCGCCTCCGCCAGACTGGGACGGAGTATATGTAATGAAAACTAAGTAATTTGAAGCAGGTAACGCAATGACTAAGAGCAGTGATATTAAGGGAAAAGAAAAAATAAGCACAACATTGGGAAGAGAAACTGTTTTTAAGGGAAAAATGAAATTTTCCGATTCGCTTAAAATAGATGGAAATTTTGAAGGAGATATTGAATCTCCGGGTTTTTTGTATATAGAAGATGGGGCAGTTGTTAAAGCAGATATCAAAGTGCGGGCTGTTATTGTGGGCGGTATTGTAAAAGGCAATATCGATGCTTCTGAAAAACTTGAAATGCTTTCAACAGGACAGGTTTTTGGAAATATACGAACATCCAAGTTAAGAATCGCAGATGGCGTTGTTTTTGAAGGCAAGTGCGAAATGATAAAAAGCGATTCAGAGATCGATGTTTTTTCCGACACTGTTGAATCTTTAAAAGAAAAAGTAAAAACTTTTTAATGGTTTTTTGTAAAAAGATAAGGTTTTTTATTATTGCTCATGAGTCCCTAAAGGCTATATGTGAGCAAAAAAAAATAAATGTTCTTGATTATAAAATAATTACCGATGAATTTGGTTTAATTCTTGAACTTTATTCACAGGAAGAAGAAAATATAAAGGAATTTATTTTTTCCTTGCCAAAAGATTTAATGTTTTTTCATTCTTCTTCAATTGATCTTTCAATATCAGATATGGCATCAGAAGCGCTTAAAAAGAATGGCGCAAAACTTGTTGTCGTGGAATCGTGTACCGGTGGGTTAATCTCAAAAATTATTACAGATAAACCAGGAAGTTCTGAATATTTTTGGGGTGGATTTATAACTTATGATAACAGGGCAAAAGAGTTCCTTGGAGTTCCTGCTTCTATTATAGAAAAATATGGCGCTGTTTCCGGCGAAACAGTAATTAGCATGGCTGAAAAAGGGCTTGAAAAATCAGGAGCAGATATCTGCGTTTCTGTATCAGGCATAGCAGGACCGGGTGGAGGCGTTAATAATAAACCTGTGGGAACTGTCTGGATTGCTGTAAAAAAAGATATTGCAAAGACTTTTTTGTTCCTGTTTTCAGGATCAAGAAAAGAGATAAGAGAAAAAGCCAGCCAGGCAGCTCTGTTAATTGTTTGCAAAGAATTAAATAGCGGGGGGGTTGACAGTACTATATTGGAACATTATATTAATTTTGATTTTGTTAAAAATTACTGTTAAATAAAGTTCTAAAACTTAAAACCCTGCAAAAAAATAAATAAAGCAATAGTTAAAATTGAGGTTTTGTATCAATGTATCAAACCCTGCATTTTTTGAAATATCTTATAAAAAGTATAGAGGAGACTTAACCCTTCCATGCCGAATTTTGAAGAAAAAAATGAAGAGCAGCTTCCTATTGGGGAAAGACCTGCTTCTGCGCCTGCCGTCAGCACTGCAATAAAACGTATAAAAAGAAAAAAAGTCAAAGTAGAACTTATCAAAGAAGGAGGAATTCCTTTGGAAGAAGAAAAAAATAAAAAAACTGTAAAAAAAGTTGTCGTAGCAAAGGAAAAGAATGAGGAATCACTTCCCATTCAAAGTCCTGCACAATCTCCTGTCCAGTTTTCTGCACAGGAAGATATAGTTGTCTCGGAAGATCAATCTGCCGAAGACATCTCAAGCGCGATATTCACAAAGCTTACAAATAAAAACAAGCCTTCTAATGGAAATTCAGATAACGATACAGGAGATGAAAAAAGCAAGCTAAGCATTAATGATCTTACAAGAATGAATCTTCCTGATCTTAGGGAATTTGCCGTACAGATGGGCGCTACGCATGAAAATATAGGAAGCTTGCGCAAGCAGGAACTTATATTCAATATTCTTAAAGCGCACACAGCAAAAAACGGAATAATCCATGCTTATGGCTCTCTTGAAATACTTCCCGACAGCTATGGCTTTTTAAGATCTCCCCAAAATAGTTATTTGCCTGGAGCAGATGATATTTATATATCTCCTTCGCAAATAAGACTTTTTAATCTAAGAACAGGCGACACTGTTGCCGGTCATATAAGAACACCTCGTGAAGGAGAAAGATTTTTTGCAATGCTAAGGGTCGAGAAAGTAAATTATGATGACCCATCGGTTGCGCAGACAAGAGTTCCCTTTGATAACCTTACTCCGCTCTATCCAAACGAGCGTATAAATATGGAGACTACAGGCGGTGATCCTACAACAAGAATGATCAACCTTTTTTGCCCAATCGGAAAAGGGCAGCGCGGTTTGATTGTTGCTCCTCCAAGAACAGGTAAAACAATAATTCTTCAGAGAATAGCAAATGCCATTACAGAGAATCATCCGGAGATCCATCTTATTGTTCTTTTGATTGATGAAAGACCAGAAGAAGTTACAGATATGAAGCGCAATGTAAAAGGGGAGGTTATATCTTCTACTTTTGATGAGCAGGCAACAAGGCATGTTCAGGTTGCAGAAATGGTTATTGAAAAAGCAAAAAGACTTGTAGAGCATAAAAAAGATGTTGT
>WRFK01000216.1 GCA_009778835.1 Spirochaetaceae bacterium | reverse complement strand
TTAAAAAAAGCTTTAGAAAAAAAAGAAAATATATTAGACTTTTTTAATGACAGGAGTAATTTTTACAGGCGGAGAAGGCCCATTAGCAAAAAAAGAGATTTTGGAGATTATTAAAGGCGCTTCTATTGTCTTGGCAGCAGATTCAGGGATACATTTAGCAGAAAAATTCAATATAAAGCCAGATTTTATACTCGGAGATATGGATTCTGTCAAAAATGCCGACAATATATTGAAAAAATATCCAAAAGAAAGAATTTTTCACTATAAAAAGGAAAAAGATTTTACAGATACAGAGCTTGCTTTGTCGTTTCTTGCAAAAAAAGGGTGCAAAAAAACCATTATTGTAGGGGGCGATGGAGGCAGAACAGACCATTTTTTAGGGATATTTTATCTTTTTTTAAGAAAAATGCACCCGGATATATGGATTTTAAAAAAAGAAATTGCATGGAATGTTGAGGGAAAGTTTTCACTCAACACTAAAAAAGGAGAGGTTATTTCTCTTTTCCCGCTATCGATTAAAGGATGCAGGATGAAAAGCTGCGGTTTAAAGTGGGAACTTGATTCGCTTGACTGGAAAATTGGCGATACAGGAATCAGTAATGTAGCTCTTGGAAACAAGATCGAGATTGAGATGATAAAGGGAAGACTTTTACTTATAAAAAAATGTTTTTAAAATAGGGATATAGATGAAAAAAACTGTTTTTGAGGAAATGTCTACTTCTATTTCTGAAAAAGAAAGACGTGATCTTCTAAAAAAAATAAACCGCAGCATGAACCTCAGCGATACGAGAGTTGAAGAGACAATCTATCATGTAGAGATCTCAAAAGAAGAAAAAGAGAGATATCTAAAAGAAGAGATTTTAAAGTTAGATTTTTTTGAAAGACTTATTTTAAAGATTAAAAAATTTTTTTCCGGCAAAACAGAAGAAGCAGCCTACGTTGATATAAAATTTGCAGCGCTTAGAAGAACAATTTTAAGAAAATCCCCGGGAATTACAAATTTTGACTCCCGTACTGTTTCAAAATCATTTGCGGAAAGCGTGTATGTTCTGTTTTTAAAAACATCTTCTTTGGTAGATCTTTTTGAAGAGTTCTGGAAAAAGGGCGATGCTTTTCAGAAAATTCTAACCCAGCTTGTTGAATCAAGATTCCCGGGAATTGTAAAAACAATTGACGACCTCTTAAGCGATGAAGATGCTGAAAGGGTTATTTTTGAAAAAGAGACAAAATCAGCGATAAAAGAAGAAGTTTTAAAAAGATTCAGCAGCTATACAAAGAAAGTTTCAGATTCAATTTTTTCCGATATTGAAGAAGAGATTCTTCCTCTTTATTATTTCCGGCCAATAATAGTTTTTCCATATTTTGAGTTCTTTAACATTTTTGGCTTTAACCCATATTCAGAAAACAACTCATATTCTTTTAAAAGCGCTCCTGTTTTATCCTGCATGGATTATATTGAAAAATTTTATTATGCGATTTATATGGTATTAAAAGTTGTTCAGCCTGTTAAAATTAATCCTCTATTGGGAAAATATTTCTATAAAAATACCGAAGAAGAAACAGAAGATATTCATAGCGCGCAGGATGATCAGAAGAAAGAAGAAGAGCTTCGGGATGAAAATTCTTCTGCAGAAAAATCTAATAATAAATCAGATGATGAAAAGGGAGACGAAAACAAGCTCAAATGGTTTTATAATAAATTAGATGATATTTTTGATGAAAGTAAAAAGATCAATAAAAAAATTCCTTTGGTTGAAATTATTAAATATTACAGAAATGACTATTATTATAAACTCGCTTTTTACATACCTAAACTTAGATTTAAAGAACTATATTTTGCCAATCTTAAGATTCAAATTTTGGAACAGGTAAATGAAAAATATGTGAAAGCAAGAAATTTAATGATTGAAAAAAATATTGACAGGTTCTTTAAAGGAAAATCATTTATGAGATTTTTCCATTTTAGAACATACACTGGTTTTGATTATGAAAAAATTGGAGTAGGTTATTTTACAAATATAAGAAGTATGGAGCTGCTTTTTAACTATCTTGTTTATTATTATAATGAACAAGTACGAAGTATTATCGATCTATCAACAAGAACTATCTTGTCTCAGGATAAGATAACATCAACAAATTTGATGATGCAAATTTCTACTATAGATGATGCTTATGTAAAAATACAGGATTTTGATAAATCTCTAAGTCCGGACATGGAAGACGGAAAGCTTTTTTTAAGACTGCGTTATGGACTTGCAAATGATACAGCTTATCTTAAAATGTATAAAACTTTTATTATTCAAAAAAACAAGACATCGGAAGATATAATACAGCGCTGTATCGAAGCTTTTGACAATATCGTTAAAACCTATTCCGAATTGCTTAACTCTTCACAGTTTGAAATAAAAACCAGCCTTGCAGCCCATTATAATGTAGATGGTAAAGTAAAAAGTTTTAGGGATTTTCTTGTAGATACTGTTGATAATATCAGATATTTTAAAACACTTCTCTCACAGGTTAAGAAAGTAGAAGCAGGGGAAGTAAAATAGCTGTTCCTGCTGTAATTTGCCGGTTAACGAGCCAACGCAATGTCCCTGGTGCAGACTCTGCGATTTGTCTTTTTATCTGAGTTTTTCGCTTTCTTTTAAAATATCTCCGTTTGGATTAATCATAAAATAATCAAGAAGAATAGGGTACTTATTAAGAAGTTCTCCATACTTTTGCAAAGTTTCAAACTTTTTTGCAAGCTCCGCATCCCTGCTTGCTGTTTTTAACTCTGCTTCCAGTAAAATCTTTTTTTTGTCAGCTAAAACTTCCATGTACTGCTTTGCGGCAACTCTGTAAAGATTTATATCAGGAAAAGAACTATTAATTACAGCCAGATCGCTGATTATAATACCGGACATTTTTGGTATTAATTTTTCTTTAAGTTTTTCCTGTGATAGTATATTAAGGTCAATATTGGCATTGTTTTGTGTCCCTTCAATATTTGCCAGGAAACTGGTTTCAATATAATTTTTTAATAAGCTTTGTATGCTTTTATCTGTTTCAATAAAAAAATTATCAATACCTGTTGTCTGGTTAAGGTCAAATAATTCGATACTTCCTTTTTCAACTATAAGATCTTTACTTATAGAATATGTTACTGTAGTTGAAACAGAATAAGAAAAATCCGGGTTGCCTTGCATAACTTGAGAATATATATTTCCGGAAGGGAGAATTCCACTTACAGTAATATCCCTTTTTCTGAAAACATTATTTATGATATAAGTTTTTGAATTTTTAGGAATAAGTTTTTGCCATCTAAAATAAAAATTTCCTGTTTCAAGAACATTTTTATCATAACCTGTG
>WRFK01000215.1 GCA_009778835.1 Spirochaetaceae bacterium | reverse complement strand
ATCAAATAGCCAGAGATATATTTTATAAATTATATCAAAGAATGGAAAAAGAAATAGTTGATGCTGGAATAATAATGCTTTTAGCAGATACTCTTATTCATACAGGCAGTTATAAAGAAGCTTATGATCTTTATGACATTATAATCCTAAATGATAGTAAGTGCTCATGGATACCTTATGTGAATAAAGATTGGATTAATATGGTTTCTGGTGAAAAATCTTTTTATACAGAAGAGGCTATTGATCTTTTTAAAAATGAAAAAGAACTTACATTCTTATTTATATTAAAAAATCAACATTATGATATCAAAGAAGCCAGAAGAAACCAGGACAAATATATTGCAGAATTCTGGGATTATTATATAGAAAACTCAATGACAGATGAATTTAAAATATTTTTTCTAAAAGAGCTTTATAGAATGGGCAGACTAGATGAAATATTTTTATTTACAGAAAAAAGAGATAACGTAGATAAAGAATGGTCATTATTCTTTAATGCTATTGCATTATTTTCAAAAAAAGAATATACAAATGCTTTAGTATTTTTTCAACAATATTATGACCTTACCAATAGTTGGCAAGGGTTATACAATATAGGGATTATACATTTATTAAATCTAAATTATGAATATGCTTCAAATTATTTTGAATTAATTCTAAAAAATGATTTAAATATAAATAATTATGATCTAACTGATATTTATTTAATGCTTTCTCTATCGCTGACTATGGATGGAGAGTATAAAAAAGGGGAATTTTACCTTAATAAAACTTTGGAAACAGGAAGCAGTTCTATAATATCTTCATATCTTCAAAATTATTACAAATCAAAATAACTTGTATTGCATCTTTATTAGTGTTATATTGAATTTGGTTAGTTAAGATTTTATTTTATAACCAAAAAGAAAAAATAATGCTAAGACTTAAGAATAAAAAAGATATTGATAAGATCCGCTCTTCAGGAAAAATACTTGCTGAAACATTTGAAATAATAAAAGAACAGCTAAAACCAGGAATAACTACCAAAGATATCGATAATATCTCAGACAATTATATAAATAAATGCAAAGCTAAATCTGCTTTTAAAGGATATAGGCCATATCCTGAAATACCTGCATTTCCCGCCAGTATATGTATTTCTGTAAATGATGAAGTAATACATGGCATACCTTCTTCACGTATACTTAAAGAGGGAGATATTGTAAGTCTTGATCTTGGAGTTGATTTGGATGGCTATATTAGCGATGCAGCAATAACACTCCCTGTAGGAAAAATATCTGAAAAAAATATTCTTCTTATTAAAGTGACTGAAGAGTGTCTTTATAAAGGTATTGAAATGGCTGTTACAGGAAACAGAGTAGCAGATATTTCCAAGGCTGTATTTTACCATGCAAAAAAATATAATTTTGGAGTTGTAAGAGATTATTGCGGACATGGGGTCGGGTTTAGCCTTCATGAAGACCCACAGATACCAAATTATATTGGAAGTGGCCAAAATCCAAGATTAAAGGCAGGAATGGTTTTTGCAATTGAACCTATGATAAATATTGGTGGAGATAAAATATATATTCTTGACGATAAATGGACTGTAAAAACAGCTGATCATTCTTATTCTGCCCATTTTGAACACACAGTTGCTGTGCTTGAAGATAAAACAGAAATACTGACTTCTTTATAAGGAGATGAGTTTTGAAAAAAAATATTTTCCCGCTTCTGGCTGCCTTTCTGTTTTTATCTTTTTCCTGCACATCTGTGAATGTTGCTGAAAACAACTCATCAACATTGTCTTTTTCAGAAGCAGCAGAAAAAGTGCTGCCTTCTGTTATACATATACGCATATCAAATAAAAAAACACATATAACTCCTGAAGGATGGGATTATTACTACAACCCCTTTTCGCCATCGCCAGGAAATATTTTTGAAGAAAAAAGAGATTTTTTTAACGAAGGGCTTGGTTCCGGCGTAATTATAAAACAAACAGGAAACAGATTTTATGCTGTCACAAACAGGCATGTTATATCAGATGCTAATTCAATATCAGTAAAGTTGTATAATGGGGAATTTACCGAAGCAACTCCGGTTGGTTTTGACGAAAGAAAAGATATAGCAGTTATCTGTTTTGATTCTGAAAACAAGTCATTAAAAGTAATAGAAACAGGAAATTCGGATTTATTAAAAATAGGGGATTGGGTTCTTGCTGTAGGCAGCCCATTTGGTTTTGACTCAAGCGTTACAGCAGGTATTGTAAGCGCCCTTGGCAGGCGAAATAATGCAAATGGCAATATCAGTGATTTTATACAAACAGATGCTTCCATAAATACAGGTAATTCCGGAGGGGCTCTTGTAAATATAAAAGGGGAGCTCGTAGGAATAAACAGTTGGATTACAACTACAACAGGTGGCAGCATGGGACTGGGATTTGCAATACCTGTAAATAATATTAAGAAAAGTATTGATGATATATTAAATTATGGCGAAGTAAGGTATGGCTGGATAGGAGTTATTGCAGGAGAGCTTCCTGAATTCGAAAAAAAAGTTTTTCAGATAGAGAACGACAAGGGTGTAATGATTTTTCAAACTATTGAAAATGGACCGGCTGAAGTTAATGGACTTTTGCCGGGAGATTTTTTATTAAATATAAATGGAATAGAAGTTCACACAGTTGATTCTTTATTATTTACTGTAGGAGAATTAAAAGAGGGAACCATAAGTAATTTTATGTTTATCAGAGATGGGGAAATAATAAATAAAAAAGTTACACTTGGGCTTAGAAATAAAAATAGTGATCTTATGCTTCAGAATAATGTTTACTGGCCAGGCATAAATATTATGACTATCGATAGAGAATATGTTGCTTTAAATGATTTTGATTCAGGAGTTATTATAACCTTTATTGAAAAAGAGGCTGTTTTTAAAAATTTCATGCCAGGCGATATAATAACAGAAATTAACGGTATTTCTATTATAAATTCCAGGGATTTTTACAGAGAAATTAGCAAAAATAAAAACCTTAATGTAATAAAATATTATAGAGAAGGGATAAGTTATACCGAAGAAATCAAATATAATTGATAAAGTCTGTCCATGTAGACATTAACCGTATTTGGTTTTGGACTTGGTAAGAAAATATAATAGGTAAAAAATGAAAAAAATATTTTTGCCATATACAGTAGTAAGAAATAATTCCATAAAGCTTGCTCATAAAATATATAAAGATGGGTTTATACCAGATATAATTTATGTATCTTTACGCGGCGGAGCATATGTTGGAAATATTATAAGTGAGTATTTTAAAATAGTTCTTAAAAACAAAAATCCTGTTTTATATGCTGCTGTATGCTCCAATTCTTAT
>WRFK01000214.1 GCA_009778835.1 Spirochaetaceae bacterium | reverse complement strand
GAAGACGGGCTATCAGAAGGTCGCACAGAAGGGATAGCGCAAGGCCGCGTAGAAAGAGATAGAGTAATTGCTATGAATGCGCTGGCAAAAGGTCTTGCGCCGGAATTAGTATGTGACATTACAGGTCTTGATCTGGAAACAATACAAAAACTTTCTTCAAAGTAAATTAGTCCTTTTCTCTTTACAATATCTATTCTGTTTTATAACCAATTACGCGCTGGTAAAAAGTATTCGATTGCGTCTTTTCTCGCTTTTTCAAGAATATCTTTATCTTCGATAATATCTGCGATCTTGAATTCTGCAAATCCAGACTGCCTAATTCCTGTAATATCTCCATGCCCTCTAAGTTTAAGATCTTCTTCTGCTATTTTAAAACCATCGTTGTTTTCTTTTATAACTCTGAGCCTTGATTTTGCTTCATCAGTAAGATCTTTGGAGAAAACCAGGAAAGCATAAGACTGATACTCACTGCGCCCTATTCTCCCTCTAAGCTGGTGCAGAGATGTTAGCCCGAATCTTTCCGCATGCTCAATTACCATGCATGTAGCTTTAGGTATATCGACTCCAACTTCGACAATACTTGTAGCAACAAGTATATTGATTTTTTCTGATGCAAACTCTTTCATTACCTCTTCTTTTATCTCTTCATTAAGGCGTGAGTGAAGCATTGCGCATTTATATTCAGGGAAAATATTTTCAGCAAGGTGTTTATACATTGCTTGCGCATTTTTAAGATTAAGCACTGATGATTCCTCAATCAGTGGATATATAAAGTATGCCTGAAAACCTTTTTCAATTTCTTTTTTTACCCAGTCATAAACTTTCTGTATATTTTCCTGAAAAACAGAATGGGTTTTTACAGGAATTCTCCCTTTGGGCATTGTCTTTATTGTTGAAACAGAAATATCTCCAAAAAAAGTCATTTGAAGTGTTCTTGGAATAGGGGTGGCTGTCATCATAAGATAATCACCATCTTTACTTTTTTCTGTAAGGGCTTTTCTTTGGCTAACTCCGAATTTGTGTTGTTCATCCACAATTATAAAACCCAGATTCTTAAATTTTACAGGATCAGAAAGAAGAGAATGGGTTCCAATAATAAGGTCTATGTCTCCAGACTCAAGAGCCTCGCGCACATACTTTTTTTTTGCTTCCGGTACTCTTCCTGAAAGGAAAGCCATTTTTAATTCTGTTTGTGAAAAAAGTTTTGAAGCTGTTTCAAGATGTTGTTTTGCAAGAAGCTCTGTAGGAGCCATAAATGCTACCTGATATCCTGATTCAATATAAGGAACTGCAGAAAGAAATGCGACAATTGTTTTTCCGCATCCCACATCTCCCTGAAGTATTCTATCCATTGGAGAATCAGAGATACTGTCATTATAAATTTCTTCCAAAGATGATTGCTGGTCTTGGGTCAAAGAGAATGAAAGAGTTTTTAGTATTTTATTCTGCATTGCGCGCGGCAAAATTCTTTTATCTCTTTTTTGGGATATTTTTTCTTTTTTTATTTCCAATATTGTTTTTTGAAAAATAAAAAATTCTTCATATTTTAAAGTAATAATTGCTTTTTCAAGAAGCTCTCTGTTTGGCGGAAAATGTATGTTTGAAATTGATTTTGAATGCTCCAAAAGATCATTTTTATTTATAATGTTTTCCGGAAGTATATTTTCCGCATATCTCCCTTCTGTCTCAATTGCATTGCGTATTATTTTTCGTAAAAATCCCTGAGTAAGGTCTGATGTCAATGGATATACAGGAATGATTTTTAAGAAATTTAAAGGTGAATCGCTTGATTTTTCATACTCAAAATTTGTGGACTGGATTTCTCCAAACCGTACAGAAAAAGTCCCATAGATATAATAAAACTCTTCCTGTTTTATGGAGTTTGCAAGAAAATTTCTTCCAAAACAAACAAGCGTTGCCTGATCAGAATTATCGCTGATATGTATTTTAAGTGTTTTTTTATTCCCATAACCAAAATATGAAAACTCATCAACTTTGCATAATGCTGTAATTGTTACAGGTTCTTCGTTGTTTTTTCTGGCTTCGGAAAGAGATGAAACAACATCCCTGAATTCATAAGCGCGTGGGAAATAATAGAGAAGATCACTTACAGAGGTTATGCCTGCCTCTTTTAGATACTTTATTGAGACAGCTCCGACTCCTTTAAGCATTTTAAGAGAAGGCATTTATTTATAACCCTGCTAAAATGGAAATTTTGAAACAAAATCTGCAAGAAAATCAATCAGAAAATTACCTAAAAAATAAAAAATTGCCATTAGAACAGCAAACAATAAAAGGTTCATTGGATAATTACTATTTCTTGTAAAAAATGATGATACTTTTCCAGATACCGGAAGCAGCAAAGAATCAACACTTTTTAAAATAGGGGATTGAGCATTTGGTTTTATAAGAAGAACTATAAGCCTTATAATTACAATAATAAAAAGAAAAAATATTATTGAAGACAAAGCGCTCCATATTGCTTTAATCGTTATTGCCAGGATTATACCAACTGTGATTGTTCCAAGTAAACCAAACTGGGTTAAAATATTGCCGATAATTACTAGCACTGCTAACGCAATAATAGGAGAGAAATCAATATATCCTATGGTAAAAAAAGGTATTTTTTTGAAAATATTAAGATATGGATCGCATAGTTTTGCCAAAGTCCCTTTTTCACTATACTTTTGAGAAGAAGTTGAAAACCATGACATTACGATTCTTATTATGATTAGAATCATATAGATGGAAATGAATCCTGCAATAAAATCTGTACCATTTTTTAACATAATTACCTCTGCTTATATATTATATCTATTAAAACATCAATGATGAACAAAATAGATATGTTATTCCTTCCAGACCGATTTAACAAATGGATATTGCTGCTCTACTTCTTTTATAAAACCATCATCAGAAGCAGTAGTTACCTGCGGAGCTGCTTTTATAACTATCTCTTTGTCTGGTTCTTCTTCTATATGAAAGAATACCTGACAACTTCCATTATGTTCAAGCAAAAAAGATTTAAATATATCAAGGCTCTCCTGTGTAAAATTATTTGACAAAGCAAAATGCATTTCTTTAAAGAGTGATTCTTTATTAAGTTCTTTGGGTTCTTTTAGTTCTGCGACCTTTTCGCATATAAGTCTGGGCTCAGAGCTGTTTTTATCGACTATTACGGTAAATTCAAGGGCTTTTTCCACTGAAACAGAATCTTTAAATTTGTTCCATACCTTATTAAAAATTGAAATACGTATTTCTCCCTCAGGTGTTTCAATTGTAACCAATGCCCATGGTAGCAGTTTTTTTGTTGTCAAATGTTTTATATCTTTGACTATACCAAGTACAATATATTTTCTGCCAGACATTGATCCTCCT
>WRFK01000213.1 GCA_009778835.1 Spirochaetaceae bacterium | reverse complement strand
ATCCGTTATTTATAATATTATAATGGGTAAGCATAACCCCTTTTGGAAAGCCTGTTGTTCCTGAGGTATATTGCATATTAACAACATCATGATGATTGACCGCATTTTCAATTTTAAGCATTTCATCATCTGAGGTATGTGATCCCACAAGAATCAATTCAGATAATGAAAACATTCCCCTGTGTTTTTGCGGACCAATAAAAATAATATTTTTAAGGAATGGAAATTTATTACTCTTAAGATCTCCCCTTTGGGACTCCTTAATTTCGGGAACAAGCTCATTAGTCATTTCTACATAATCGCTATCTTTAAAACCATCTGCAAGGCAAAGAGTTGTAATATCGGATTGCTTAACAACATATTCAAGTTCATGAAGCTTATAATTTGTATTTATTGTAACAGAAACAGCTCCAATACGGGCAGCTGCAAACATAGTTGTAAGCCAGTCAGGGACATTTGTTGCCCATATCCCAAGATGATCTCCTTTCTTTACTCCAACAGAAAGAAAACCTTTTGCAAGATTACTTACTCTTTCATTAAATTGTTTATATGTAAATCTTAAATCTCTGTCAGAATAGACTATAAATTCTTTATCCGGATATTCACGAGTCTTCTCTCTGAGCAGTTTACTTAATGTTATTTCAAACATTTATTTCTCCTTTTACAACACGGACGTTGTATCCTGCGCTGCAACATGGATGTTGCAATATAGCGCGGGGTCATACATGGACTGCGCCATGGATGGCTGCGTCTCGCGCTAGCCATGGACACCTACGCATGATTTTCCTTGCGCCGTAGGTGTGTAGTGTCCATCGAGGACACTGCCAAGCGATCAGCGCGAGTCGTTACATCCCGCGCCGCAACACGTACGTTGCAATATAGCGCGGGGTCATACAGGCGTATACAAAACCGCAAGTATTTTTGCAGCAGCTTCGCCTTTGGAATGAAGATGATGCTTAACTACGGAATCGTAGTAAATACTATCGCCCTCTGCTAACGCATAAACATCTTTTCCGTAAATAACTTCGATCTCCCCCTTGAGTACATATATAAATTCCTCTCCTTCATGGGAAGATAATTTATATCCCTCTTCGGATGATGGGTATATATCAATAAGAAACGGCTCCATATGCCGATCTGCCTTGTTAACAGCAAGAGAGTAAAAATCAAGATCGGAATTTGCAGGAGTGTCCTTATCTGAAAATCTTGTAATACTCTTTTTCTCATCTTTTCTGTTAAGCACCGGCCCAATATCTTCCTGGTCATCCAGAAAAGTGCCGATCCTTACCCCCATTACTCTGGCTAGTTTTATTAGAGGAGTCAGGCTTGGAACCAGTTCTCCATTTTCTATTTTCTTTACACCTTCAACAGGAAGGTTTGCTTTATCTGCAAGATCTTCAATTGAAATTTTTCTTGTCTCTCTGATAGCTTTTATTTTGCTTCCAAGTTTGTTTTTATTATCCACTTTTTTCCTCCTCTATTTAAAATTGATATGCTACGCAAACCAATATTTTTTCTACACCATACGCCGTTACCTGATATGGATTCTCTCCCGTATGTCGGGGATCCTTCGCGATTCTTTCAACAGAATGACTGGTTCCACAAAATACCAAAGACTAAAAAAGCCGGACACACGCAGAGCATCCGGCTTTTTGCATTATTACAGCACATAAAGCCTTAAATTATGGTAGTAGGTTATAAGCGTCTGTCATTATCGCAACATTCACAGGATTATGTTTCCTGTTTCTTTCTGAAATAGCTTCATCAAGAGCTTTTGTAAGGGAATCAAATTTTACAAGCTCAGGAACTTTTTTAACAAGAAAACCCAGGGCTGCCATATTTACCCCTCTTGAAGAGCCATGCTTTTCCGATATCTCATTTGCATTAATTGCAAAAGTTTCAATATCTGTTCTTTTTGGCTTATCTTTAATAAGAGAGCTGTTATAAATAAGAACTCCCCCTTTTTTAAGTCTTGGTTCAAATTTGACCATTGACGGAGCATTTAAAACAATACAAATATCAGGATGTTCAACAACAGGAGATGCAACTTCTTCCTCAGAGATTACAACGCCGCAATTTGCTGTTCCACCCCGCATTTCTGCGCCGTATGACGGAATATGCGAAACATATTTACCCTCCATCATTGCAGCTATGCAAATAATTTTTCCTGCAAGAATTACTCCCTGCCCGCCAAATCCTGCAAATATTATTTCCTTATGCATCTGAGCTCACCCCTTTGTCTCTGAAAAGTTTAAGCGGGAAATATGGTATCATTGCTTCTTTTATCCAGTCAGCAGCTTTTAGGGAATCCACTCCCCAGTTTGTTGGACACATTCCGAGAATCTCAACAAAACAATATCCTTTATCTTCTTTCTGATATTGCAATGCCTTTTTTATTGCTGTTTTTGCTTTAATAACATGCTTAACATCATGAACACTGCATCTTTCTATATAATAAGGCTTTTCAAGAGTATTTAAAAGTTCACAAGCCCGGATCGGATGCCCGGCATCATTTGTATCTCTTCCCCTGGGAGTTGTAGATGTAATTTGTCCCGACATAGTAGTAGGAGCCATCTGACCGCCTGTCATTCCATAGATTGCATTGTTAATAAAAATTACAGTTATCTTTTCTCCCCTGTTTGCGGCATGAATTGTTTCCGCTGTTCCAATTGCAAGAAGATCGCCGTCACCCTGGTAAGAAATTACGATTTTATCTTTATGAACTCTTTTTACCCCAGTTGCAACAGAAGGCGCTCTGCCGTGAGGCGCTTCAAGACCATCAACCTTAAAATATTTATATGCCAATACTGCGCAGCCAACAGGAGCAACAAGAATGGTATTTTCTGTAATACCAAGTTCATCCATACACTGACCAATAAGTTTATGTACAATTCCATGCCCGCACCCTTCGCAGTAGTGGGTATTCACATTATTAATAGACTTGGGGAATTCATATATCTTACTCATAACTTTTTACCCTTTCCACAATTTTCTCAATCTCGGGAATCATACCGCCAGCTCTTCCATAGAAATCAACTTCTGTATTGCAGCCGACACTCAGCCTTACATCATCAACCATCTGCCCCATACTCATTTCGACGACGAGCATCGACCGAACTTTTTCGGCCAACGCCTTTAGCTGCGCTTTAGGGAACGGCCATAGCGTGACCGGCCGGAACAGCCCAACTTTCAGCCCGGCTTCCCGCGCCATTATAACGGCTTTCTTGGCGATACGCGCCGACGCGCCGTAGGCTACCACGACGATATCGACATTCCCGGCTCCGAAATATTCGCAGCGGCTCTCAACCGCCTCGGCTTTCGCGTAACGCCCAATCCGCTCTATAACCACCCGCTCGAGTTCGTCGGGTTGGATATACAGCGAGTT
>WRFK01000212.1 GCA_009778835.1 Spirochaetaceae bacterium | reverse complement strand
CACCCATGTTCCAATATATTTTTGCTGCTAAAGAACGGAAAGCGCACTTCGGCTACCTCGAATGATGCTGTGGAACAAAAGTAATTCTATGCATAAAGCTTCGAGGTACGGCTTCGCCTACCCCATCTTGATCATTACAAGTCCTGCTGTAATGGATGCAATACCAATTATTTTTAATGGCGTTGGTTTTTCTTTAAGAAATATAAATCCCATTATCGATGCAATTACAATAGAAAATTCTCTTACAGGAACTATATAACTTGCTCTTTCAAAGCGCATTGCGAATAAAATAATCAGATATGTGCCTGTTGAACCAAATCCTATTATCAAAGTTTCTTTTAGATGTTTTCTGATTGTTTTAATTGATTCGGAAAAGCCATTCCTGTTAGCCATTAGTGTAAGCGGAGCTAAGGCTGTTATGTTTACAATACTTAAGTATGCCACAGGATGCATATGTTGCACTCCTACTTTATCTGCAATAGCATATATAAATATAAAGACACCTGTCAGGATAGCGATAAAATAAGATTTTATATTGTTATCCTGATTTTTTAATTTTCCTAAACTAATCAATAAAATACCAATACATACGGTTAAGATTCCAAAAGCAGCAGAAGTAGAGATTGCTTCTTTAAGCAAAAAATAAGAAAGAACAGCAGTACCAATAACACCTGTACCTCTTGTTACAGGATAGGCGCTTGAAATATCTTCTTTGGAATAAACATAAAGCATGGTGATAAAATAAAAAGAGTGCGCTATTACCGAAACTATTACAGGAGTCCAGTTTATAAAATCTATCTCATTTGTTGTGAATAAATAGATTGTATAAATAAGCAGAATTAAATTTGTTGATAAATGACCATACCAAAAGATTGTAAAATTACCGCCAACTTTTTTTGAGAAATAATTCCAGAAAGCATGTGTGAAAGCTGCAAAGAGAACCAGCGAGAAAACTAATGTATCCATAGATCAATTACCGGTACAAGAAAAAATATTTTTATCAGTTACTACAAAGTCAAGTTGTACATCATGTTTTTCAAATGGCAAATTTTCTGTTATTTGAAAGCTAAAGGCAATTCCTGCTTTAGTGCAATTTTTTCCATGTACAGAAAGATATCTGTCATAGAAACTTTTGCCCCTGCCTAATCTGTTGCACTGTTTATCAAAAGCCATTCCCGGAGTTAAAATTAAAATTTTTGAATTATCTGAATTATTTATGTTAACAGATTCTGCTTCCTGCAAAGGCTCGTATATTCCATAATCATGTTTCATAAGCCCTTCTTTGGAAAGCGAAGTAATATAATGAAAAACTATCTCGCTGTTGTTTATTCTTGGCACAGCAACTTTTTTCCCCTGCGTTAGCGCTTCTTCTATAATATAGGTAGTGTCAACTTCATCGCCAAGGGGCAGAAAAGCAAGAATAGTATTGGCTTTATTCCATATTTCCAGCAATTTAAGATTACCCAGGATTTTTTTGCTGTTTTCCGCAATTTCTGTTTTGTTAAGGGTTTTATAGATATCTTTTATCTTTTTTCTTACTTTTATTTTTTCTTCTTGTATTGGAGTAATGTTATTTTCCATATAGTGTCGGCATATTCTATATTTTTATTAAAAACACTGTCAATAAAAAATACTTGCTAATATTACTTGACAAAATAGCCATTATTTATGTAAATTTACTGCCGTAGTAATACAGTAGGGGGCCCATAGCTCAGTTGGTTAGAGCGCTTGACTCATAATCAAGTGGCCCTTGGTTCAAGTCCAAGTGGGCCCATTTTTATTAAACAAGTTTTTCTATATCCGCATAAAATCTTTTTAAAGTTTTACCAGCACCAATAACTGACTTAAAATGAATAATATATTTTTAGCTTAAAAATTGGACAATGTTTTTAATTCTTTCCTCATTGTCTGCCATGCTTCAATTGAATAATTTGGCCCATATGAAAATGGAGGGGTTTCTACGCACATTGTCCCTCTGTAACCAATCTTTTCCACTTCGCCAAAAAATTCTTTCCAAAAAAAATTTCCATGACCAGGTGCAAGATGCGAATCCCTGTCTCCTGCATTATCAGCAAGATGAAAAGCAATAAGTTTGTTTTTCATAAAATGAAAAACATCCATGGCTTTTTCTGCAAAGGAAACAAGTGAGTGGCCTGTATCCATGCAAAAACCAAGCAAGGGGTGGTCAAATCTTTTTATTATCTCTTCCAGGTGTTTTAATTTGCATCCAAGTCTGTCTCCGCGATATGGCAACATGTTTTCAACAGCTATTTTAAATTTATATTGCTCGCAATGTTTTAATACTGCTTCAAGGGTTTTTCCTGCTTGCAGCATAATCCTGTCGATCCCTTCTTCTTCTGTCAAATAATCTTTTCTTGTTGTTGGATGGAGTATGCCGACAGATGTGCCCAGTAGAGCTGCCTGGTCAATAGTTCTCTTTAATAAATCTGCAACCTTTTTCCTGTCAACTTCATATAATGTGGCAATATCATGCTTAACAGGGTCTGTATATGGAAGATGAAAAGTTTCAATAACTAAACCTGCGTTTTTAAACAGTTTTCCTATTTGTTCAAGCTCCTGGTCGCTCTTTTTGTCGAACAGGGGAGGCTCTCCTTCTATTCCGATAAATCCAGCTTTAAGACATATATCAGCTATTTCTTCAAAACTCTTTTTTGTTTTTTCAAATCCGGATGTATTGGCTGCAATAGTAAAGCCTTTGATATTTATTGGCATAAAGCTACTCCTTATTAGCTAATCTTATATTTAAATCTTATTTATGGATATAGAACTTTATCGTAACTATGAAAAAAATTCATTTATACGATAAAAAAACGTTTACAATATTAAATAATGATTTATAATATAGCATTATAGAACATGGAGGAATATTTATGAAAAAAATCTTTACAGTGATCTTAATGATTGCTTTTTTACTTCCTATGTGCGTTTTTGCAACAGGAGGAGGAGAAAAAAAATCCGGATCACAGGGGAAACTGGCAACAATTAATGTTGCAGTTCCTGCGCTTCCTGAAACACTGGAGCCCGCAGACACAATTTCAACAGCTATGTACAAGGTAAGCTACAATATCTTTAACAATTTGATTGAATATGATTTTAAAGGTGATAAAGGACTTGTACCTGCTCTTGCAGAATCATGGAAATATATTGATGGAAAAACACTTGAAGTGAAAATCAGAAAAGGGGTTAAATTTCATAATGGTGATGAATTAACTTCCGAAGATGTTGCATGGACATTTAATGAAAGACTTTATGGAAACAATACTCCAATAAGCAGATCAAAAGTTGGTGGCTATTGGTCACTTTTAGATAAAGTTCAAGTTATAGATAAATATACAGTAAGATTTCTTACAAAAGAAACAGACCCTGTAATGCCAAACAGATT
>WRFK01000211.1 GCA_009778835.1 Spirochaetaceae bacterium | reverse complement strand
TTCAAGCTGAAGCCAAAGTGCATTATATATTTTTCCCAAAGGATTTGAAATTTGTGTATTTCTAAGCTGTCCATACATAAGCCATATACGTTCTGAAAGCAATTGTGTAAGGCGTGTGATCATCTGAGGCTGTTGTGAAACCATTCTTTGGAAATTGACCTTATTTACAGCCATAATAGAAGCATCTTCATAAGCAATTGCAGATGCTGATCTGGGCCTATTTTCCAGAAGGGACATTTCTCCAAAAATATCTCCGGGTTTTAAAATTGCAATAAGAATTTCCTTATCTCCAACAATTTTAGTTATTTTTACACTCCCTTTCTGGATTATATAAAGCTCTTGCCCGGGCTGGCATTCGGTAAAAATCATTGTATCTTTGGGATAAGTTCTTGTAATTTCTTCGCTTTTCTCTACAAGATAGACAGCTTTTGAATATGGCTTAATTTTAGCCATTCGCTGTTTTGCAAGATCGATATTTTCCCCACTTGGACAATATCTTACATATTGATAATACGCAAAATATGCATGGTTATATTTATTTTGCTTTGCATAATACTCTGCAACCTGGAAAAGGTGGTCAGGTGTTTCTTCTGCGGTCTTTTGCAATGCAATTTTTGTTAAAGCCTCATCCATATAGCGCATTTTGCGGGAAAAGCTTTGTAGTATTTTCATTGCAATTGGAGTGTTTTTCTCAATTAAAAGTCCATATTGGTCTTTTTGTACAGCTATAAGTGAAACATCTGTTAATGCCTGGGCATTTTCCATATGGCTATGCGCCGACATTGTTGAAATAACACCAAAAAAGTCTCCGGGACCAAGAATATTACCATCTTGTTCTTCAACAACCTCAAATTCTTTGCTAATTAAGACCTTTCCGGTTCTTACAATAAAGAATTTTGTCGCAACTTGTTCTCCTTCAACAATGATATATGCACTTTTAGCGAAATTTACCATTGATAGCTGTAAAGGATTTTCCATAATACTCCTGGCAAAACATTATATAAGATATTAATTAGCATAGTAAGTAAATGTCAACCTATTCTATAGACTCTTATTAACTTTTCGGTATTTTAATGAAAAATCAATAGATAATTACCACCATTCAAGAATTTTTAATCCATTCCACCAGGATCTGTAAGATTTTATATTTCCGGAAAGTTCTTCATAAGAAGTTTGCAGCGAATACATCTTATCTCTGAATACGGTTTTTCCTGTAGGAGATATTATTGGAACAGATAGAATTCCTCTTGAAAAAGCTATATGATTGCTATCAAGATTCCCAAAATAGTATGTTCTTGGATTTTCAACCTGGGGCATATTGCCGAAAGTTACACCATCGCCCAGTACAGCATCGACAGGCACCCACCCGAATCTTCTTATATAAAATTCACTCCAGAAGTGTTTTACTGTTTTTGTATTATCATAAACAAGAAATCCTGCAACAGGCCTTGAAGGAATACCTGCTTTACGCGCAAGAGCAGTAAATATCATGGCATAAGTGTAGGAATCACCTGATTTTCTAAGATAATTATCTATAACATTATTTCCAAAAGGATTGTCTGTATAGTTCATATTTTTGACAATATTGTAAATTGATTCTGCGGTTGTATACGGATCCCGCCCTCTTACAACTTCTTTAAAAATATCATTAAGTCTTGGATCATTAAGTTTAAGATCATAAAGATCTCCTGTATATTCCCTGTAAAACTGAGTATCTTTGGCATAATCCCATGTAACTTTTTCCCTATTTATTTTCGTAAGAATCTCATATCTTTCAAGCCATGCGGTAATTGAAACTACTTTATTTTCTTTATCTTTTAAATTAGAAAATCTATAGAGCATCATATTTGAATAATTATCAAGCTCAGGTGTAAGATTCCTCTCATACTCTATATTTCTTTGTTCTGAAGAAGAACTAAGTCTGGGAATCCAGAAATATATACTATTCTCGCCATCTGCATTATCAACACCCAAAACAACATCGTAGTTTATCTTGTATCCTCTTTTTTCTCCAAAAGTTCTGGTTCCGACATTCTCTGTTTTTCCGAAATAGAAAGAGTTGCTATTATTACCATTAGCATTTACCCACACTTTTCCGGAAGATGCGCCGTCAGGGACTCTTACTTTTATTTCATTATCTGTCCAGCTTATATAATCATAATCAGAGCTTGAAGCAGCAATATATGAGTCTTCAATTGTTTCTGTTCTTGTGGTACTGGCAGCAGCAAGGGTAAAATATACCTGATTATTCCCCTTTTCCATTCCAAAATTAATTCCGGTTATTGTGACTACATCGCTGACAGAAGCTTCTATGGGAGAAAATGATGATATATATGGCTGGCCAGGTCCTGCAGGGCCTGAAAGTACAATTGGAATTTCTCTTTTATTTATAAAAACTATTTCATTGCTTTTTCCCCGTTTGCTTTCAACAAAAACAGGTCCAGATGCAACATTTGAAGGGATTCTTACAGATATTTTGTTATTTTCCCACATTATGTAGTCAGAAAGAACAAGCCTGTCATGTGAAATATAAACAGAAGAATCAACAGGTTTAAGCGTTATTCGGTTTTCATTTTTATTTTCAGCAGGATTGCCAAAATATTTCCCTGTTATTATAAGAATATCGCCGGGCTGGCCTATTTCAGGCTCAATAGATTCTATTATTGGCCGGAACTGTATTAAAAATGAAGTAGAAATATAGAGAAATACTAAAACCAAAAATATTAAAAGAGGTATAAAAATTGAAGAATTTCTTATTTTTGATAAAATCTTCTTTATAATTCCGATTATCCCTTTTTCTGACATTTTATATAAGCCTAACCAAGACCATTTTAGTCTTCATTATACAGTACTTCTATTTCAAGCACGCAGGAAGATATATTTTCTACTTTATCATTTAAAAGCCCTAAAGGAAAAAAAAGCGCTTTCTCTCCTAATTTTAGCGGAATAGAATCAACAGTTGAATAATATCTTCCACCTGAATAATTTACATACTTTAATATTACTTTGCTTTTAGATAAAAGCATAATTGTGTTTTCATTTAAAAAATAAGGGACAAATAGTACTGCGATATTAAGATTATTTGCCTTTAAATTTACAAAAACAGCCTGACCAGATCTTGTAACACGGCTCCACGATGAATTAACAAGAGGATTCTCTTCCTGGTCAAAAATACGGAGACAAAAATTAATTAAGTAATTTCTTATGTTTTTATCTTTGTCATAAGGTATTTGTTCGGGCGGAAAATCTTTAAAAAAAGAGGACTGCATTAATCCTGCTTCTTTTTCAAGATTATTATCCTGTGTCTGTGCCCATGCGCTAAAAACTAAAACTACTTTAATAATAACAGCTGCAAATAATACTTTTTTATACATAAATCCCGCTATCTATTGCTATTCAGGTAA
>WRFK01000210.1 GCA_009778835.1 Spirochaetaceae bacterium | reverse complement strand
TCTTGGTAAAATGTCTTTTGGAATTCTTCAGTCATTTTTTAAACGCCTTTCCGAAAACGAAGTAACTCAGTTAAAAAATTTTAATTCTCAGATACTTATGCAGTTTCAGAGTCATAATAACAAATTCGAAGCAATAGAAATCAACATAAAAGAAGAAGAGAGACCGCCAATGATTACAATTCCTGAATATACAGAAAAGAAAAAAAGCTGGAAGCAATAACGATGAAAACATTATTTGGCAAACTTCTTTTATCCTTTATTTTGATTATTGTTCTTATTATAATTTCCGGACTTCTAAGTTTTTACTTTGTCTATTCAAAAAGCTATGAACAGCAAATATTCATAGAAAACGACCGCCAGTCCCTGCATATTTCCAAGTCATTGTATTCCTTCCTGAATATTGCTTACAAAGTAATAGAGGAGCTTTCTTACAATACCGATGTTATTTCCATGGAGACAGCGCGGCAAACCCCGGTATTTGTAGCTGCTCAAAAAAGGAACGATTATTTTGAACTGCTCTATGCCCAGAGGATGGATACCGGTATGCAGACAGGCCGTTCATCGGGTAATCTTGGAAACAGAAAAGAACGCGCATGGTTTAAACAAATGGAACGCCTAAGAAAGCCTTTTGTTTATGAGTCCTACTATTCGGTTTCAACCAATATGCCCTGCGCTTCGATTTTTTATCCTATAGTGGATGGTTCCGAAATAATCGGCATCACGGGCGGGGATTTAAAACTTTCCGCGCTCAACGATATGGTAATGGAAATAGCCGAAGTTGGGTCATGGGCATTTATACTTGACGGAAAAGGCGTTGTTGTTGCGCACCCGGACAGTACCTATCTGGAAGAACTGTACAATTTTGCAAAGATTACAAAAACCGTAGCCAAACTGGATGCATCTGGCATCCCCCAGAAGAATAGTGCAGGAAATATTATTACAGAAGAGCAACCTCTTGCGATTTCAGAGGCATATAAAGCTGCTGTTGCCGATATGATGAAAGGAAACAGCGGTTCTGCCAGGTTAAAAGAAGATGGAAAAAACATTTACCTTAGTTACCGCCCTGTCCCTGTGGCTGGAACATCCGATCCATGGTATGTTCTTTCAATTAAAGATGGAAATGTGGCAATGCAGGCAAGAAATACTGTAATTAAGGTAATGATAATAAGTTGTTCAGCTATTATCTTAATATCCTTGTTTATTGTCCTTTTTGTTGCCAAGAGCATCGGCACACCTATAAAGAAGGTTCATCAAGTTTTGGGAAAAACAAAAGAAGGGGATCTAAGCGGCAGGTTTGAAATAAAATCCCAGGATGAAATTGGCGAGATGATGAGGCTCTTAAACCAGACGCAGGAAGCTGTGGGGAACCTTATTATGACTATTAAGGAGCATGCCGCATCCCTGCATACAATTGGGTCGGAACTTTCAGGAACAGCTCAGGAATCATCTTTAATGGCAAACACCATAGCATCCCATACAGAAGAAATAAAAACACTCGCAGGTTCCCAGTCTACCAGCACCGCAGAAACAAATGCAGCAATAAAAGAAGTTATTGGCGGTATTGAAAAACTTAACGATAACATAGAATCCCAGTCTCAAAGCATAGAGAAGTCTTCCGAAGCAGTGGAAGAAATTATCTCCAACATTACTTCGGTTAGCCAGTCTCTGCAAAAGAATGAGCAGAATATGGAGACGCTGGCAGCAGTTTCCGAAAAGGGACGCAGCGGTTTGTATGAAGTATCAAAAGAAATTGAGGAAGTAGCAAGGGAATCGGAAGGTCTTTTGGAGATAAACTCTGTTATAGAAAATATAGCCAGCCAGACAAACCTTCTTTCGATGAATGCTGCAATTGAAGCTGCGCATGCAGGAGAAACAGGCAAAGGGTTTGCGGTAGTAGCCGGAGAGATCCGAAAGCTTGCGGAATCTTCAAGCGCTCAGGCAAAGAACGTTGCCGGCTCTCTTAAAAAGATGAAAGAGTCCCTGGACAGGATAAAAAATTCCGCTGTTACAGTATCGGGCTTTTTTAAGGAAATTGACGAAGCTGTGCAGACCGTAACTGTTCAGGAAAAAAATATCCGCACTGCCATGGAAAAACAGAAATTCGGAAGCCGCTCCCTCGAAGAAGTAACGAAATCTCTCAAAAATATTACCGGGAATGTCAGGAGCGGCTCAACAGAGATGCTTAGCGGAAGCAAAAAGATTTCCGAGAGCGGGAATACCCTTGAATCGCTTACAAGCAATGTTTTAAAGGGAGTAACAGAAATTGCCGGCGGAATAAGCCAAATCAATACCGAAGTACAGAGAATACAGGAAATAAGCCAACAGAATAAAAAGAGTGTCGATGTATTGATAAACGTAATGAGCAAATTCAAGATATCGTAAAGGAAGATTTTTATATTTATTGACAATCCTCTTTCTAAATGTTAATCTTCGAAATCAATTTTCGGGCTGTAGCGCAGTTGGTTTAGCGTACATGACTGGGGGTCATGGGGTCGCCGGTTCAAATCCGGCCAGCCCGACTTTACTTTTTAACCTCTCCGAAGCGAGGGATGCTACAACGACAGGCGGAATAAATTATGCAAATTTATAAAGTTTATTTAAAATTATTCCTGTTATTTGCATTAATTATTGGAATGTTTTATGCCCTTAAATTTTTATCTGATGATGGCGACAGCAAGGGGGGACCTGGTCCCGTAATCCTTTCTACTAATGTAACAACAATAACCGTAAACGACACGCCCAAAATAAAGGTAGAAGTAGAGATAAAAAATAATGGCGGAAAGGGATATATCGTAGTAGAAATCAAAGCTTCGGCCAAAGATGAAACATGGGAAAAAAATATAGATATTTTAATGAAACCAAAAAAAACACAAACCCTGCAAGTTATTTTTGACGACAGAAATATCGCAAGCAAAAATCCTGAATTTAATTTTCATGCTTACCCTTTTTTAAAAAAGTAGGCCACTAAAATTAGATTGTCATTTGCCTTTTGATACGATATAGTTTTCTCATGGCAGAATATATTCTAAAAATCCTTACAGCGGCATCGCCGCTTGAATTGTTCATTATCTTTATTTTTAAAATTGTTGAAGTCGCAGTCTGCACATTGCGGACTATTTTAATAAACAAGGGATACAGGAATGAAGGGACAATACTTTCATTTGTTGAAATACTGCTGTGGGTCTTTATTGCTTCCAGGGTAATCCTGGGTATGGCCGAAGCGCCAATAAAAGGCATTGTTTACAGTATTGCTTTTTCGATCGGAGTCTACCTGGGTTCTGTTATAGAAGGCTATATAGGCATGGGGCGGGTATTGATCCAGACTATTATCTCAAAAGATAAGGCAGAACCTCTTGTTAGCGCACTGCGGCAAAAAGGGTACGCAGTTACCACCATGGATGCCCAGGG
>WRFK01000209.1 GCA_009778835.1 Spirochaetaceae bacterium | reverse complement strand
GGAGCGTTCAGCCAGATGAATAATACCAAGTTCCGAAAGCGCCTGCTCTACCTGTTTTTTTACATCCTCTTCCAACAAGCCATAATTGCGCGGACCAAAAGCAATATCATCATAAATAGTTGCCATGAATAGTTGATCATCAGGATTTTGAAAAATCAAACCCACGCGGGAACGAATATCGTTTATTGTTTTATCTGTAACTCTTATGTTATCCACTTCAATGTACCCTTCGGTTATGGGTAGTACACCCATTATCGCGAGCATGAGAGTTGTCTTCCCGGCTCCATTTGGCCCAACAAGCGCAATACTTTCTCCTCTTTTTATGTGCAAACTGAATTTATCCACACCCTTTGTTTTGTCCGGGTAGATTATCACGAGTTTTGAAATATCCAGCATCACAGTACCCTTTCCACAAGGGAGGTAATCCAATTGGCAACATCAACAAATCTGAATAACAAACAGAAAGAGCAAATTAAAGCGCAATATATAGTGTCTGTCATGCGAAGTTTTTTATTATTCAGGGTTATTTTTTTTATCATATAACCACGGCACTTCATGGCAGAATGAATCCGTTCAGCGCGGTCAAAGCTTCTAAGCAACAGATTGCCAATAAAAGTTCCTGCGTGACGTATCTCCACACCTCTTGCCCCTGGTGAGCGCAAAACATAGGCCATGCGCATGGAAGCAGCTTCTGAAAATAAAACAGCAATATATCTGTAAGTCATTTCAAACATGATAATAAAAATATGGGGTATTTTAACTCTTTGCAGTTGCGCTGTCAGTTCAGTGAATCGTGTAACTCCTGCCAGCAACAAGAGAGCCATAACGCAAAGGTAGGCGCGATATAGTATAACTACAAAAGATAAAACACCAAAACTAACAGTTATATTTCCGATCTTAAAGGCGCTCTCCTGTTCAAATACTAAATTTGAAATTCCTATGAAGAGGCAAAAAGGGAGCGCTATCAACACCCGTTTCAGAAGCATGGAATAAGGAATTTCCGACAGAGAGATGAGGATCGTTGGGTAAAAGATAAATGGAACAAGTCTTACAAAATCATGGCGGTCAAAAGAGATAACAGTTATTATAAAAACAAAAGTTGTTATTAGTTTAACCAGTGGATGGAGAGAGTGAATAATTGTATTCCCAATTGAAAGTTGTTCGAGCGAGTAAATAGCGCTGATTTTATTTCTTATATCCAAGTTATTTTCCCTTTTTAGCTCTAATTTATATTTTGTTTGCAGACACAGAAGTTGTTCTTTTTCTTCTTTTTTTTGCAGTTGAAATAATAAAAGCTGTTCCGCCTGCAAGAAGAAAAGTCAGACCGCTGCCGATTATTCCGGCAACAGATGTTCCCTCAGATGAAGGTCGTTTGCTGTTTAGCTTGTAATCATAGTCAGGCATAAAGGCTGTTATATTCTGAATCCTGGCTGTGGTTTCCAGCAGTGGTTTTTTGCGTCCGTGGTCATTTACTGCATGGAGAGAAGTTTTGGCTGTTTTCTTTATTGCCCACTCAAGTCCATCTGGATAGGTTGAGGCGAAAATTGAAAACAACCCTCCGACTGCAATAGTAATGGCAACCATAACAATCATCTTGTTTCGAAATGGAACCACTTTCCCGATCACTATTTTCTGGTTTGCATTTTCCAGAATCTGCGGCTCCATTTTGTAAACAAAGCGCAGCACCCCTGCTGTAATTATCCCTTCAACAACCCCTATAGCCAAGTGGATTGACTGCATAAGAAGCGCGAAAGTTTTAAAAGGCAATTCTGTAATGCCCGAAGCCTGCGTTTGCAGAACCACGCCAAAAGCGCCAAGCTGCAGGCTTATTATTGCGGCAACTATAGATGCTATACCAATAGCGCTCGTGCTGAATTTCTTTTTTAATATAGGCTTAAATAAAAGCGGATAGACAAGCAAACAGGGAATTACACCCAGATTAAATATATTGCATCCCAGCGCCAGCAATCCTCCGTCTGCAAAAAAGAGACATTGGATTATTAACACTGCGGAAATAGTAAGCAATGCCGGGTAACTGCCAAGAAGCGCTGCAAGGAGAATGCCGCCCCCTATATGGCCGCTGGAGCCGGTACCGGGGATAGTAAAGTTAATCATTTGGGCTGCGAAAATAAATGCGCCGGCTACTGCCATTAAAGGGATTTTTTTTTCGGAAAGTTCGTTATTATTGATTTTTGTTATAGAGTAACCGATTGCAGCTGCGCTTACTGCGCACATTGTACTGCTCACTGCTGCTGACAAAAGAGCATCAGCCATGTGCATCAAATCCCTCCTGAAAATAAAATGCCATAAAAGCTATGCACAGGCTACTGCTGCGCCAACGCCTTCATGGCATTATTATTTAGGAAAGTAAGCATTGCTCTGAATATCTTCTGATATACAATTCTAAATATATTTTATCATATAAAAGGGACGAGGTCAAGTTATTGTGTATTTATACCTGGATTTTTTTGTCCCAAAATATAGGATAATCTTGTGGTTTGTGGCTGAAATTATTTTCTGTAAATATCATGTTTCCAGTTTTTTATATGTTTTTTTATTGCTAAAAAACTTTTTTCGCTCATACAATGTTCAATTTTGCATGCATCACTTACTGCGGTTTTTTTGTCCACGCCTAAAAAAATAAGCCAGTCGGAAATTAGTATATGCCTTTCATATATTGACTCTGCTATTTTTTGCCCGCTTTCTGTTAGTGTTATATAACCTGCATCATCTATTTTTATATACCCTTTAGTGAGCAGATTTTTCATGGCAATGCTTACACTTGGTTTGCTATAGTCAAGCTCATTTGCAATATCAATAGAACGGACTTGTTTCTCATTGTGGCTTAATACTAAAATTGTTTCCAAATAATTTTCAATTGATTCGTCTGTTTTCAACCTCATCTCCCGGAAGAGAGTTATAGTTAACTAAAATAAAGTAAGCACATCATAAATCAAAAAATAATTAAAAACAATATTTGAAAGACCCAGCCAGGGATTGAGTTAGTCGTGGCTAACCAATGAGTTAGTTATAACTAACCAGCTACAAGGGGAATTAAATCTTGATAATATACCATTTTATTAACAATTTTTGTGTATATATGATATAATTGGTAAAAGGATTCTCATTATGGATAAAGTAAAAGCACAAGTTACAGAAGGAATTTTATCGGTTGTTATTAATGCTATTTTATTTGGCGTAAAATTTTGGGTAGGGATAATAACCGGATCAATTGCAATAGTGGCAGATGCGTGGCATACCCTCTCTGACTCCATAACTTCAATATTTGTTGTATTTGCTGTAAAACTGTCGTCAAAAAAAGCAGATAAAGAACACCCATTTGGACATGGGCGATGGGAACATATTTCTCCGATTTTTGTTGCTTTTGTTTTAGCAATTATTGCCTATGATTTTTTAAAAAATTC
>WRFK01000208.1 GCA_009778835.1 Spirochaetaceae bacterium | reverse complement strand
TCCTGCCTTCTTCCCTGATAAGCTCCACAATCAATCTGTATTTTTTGTCCATTATAATCGAGATAATGACGCGATCCTGTTACTTCCTGAGCTGCTCCGCGTGAATAAAATTTTATTCCCATGCTTCCTCCTTAATGCAAGCTCCTAAATAGAAGTCATGCAAACACTGCCTAAGACAATATTATACAATAATATATAAAATATGTGATAATTGCAAAGTATTTTTATTAATACAAATTTATAGAAATATGAATCTATTGTCCTAATAACAGGACAATGATAATATTTGGAGCATGAGAAGCACCAAAGTAATAATCAATGTTGATAATTTTCTGAACAACCTTAAAAATATAAAAAAAAGAATAGGAAATGAAAAAAAAATATGTATGGCCTTAAAAGCCGATGGCTATGGTCATGGGGCCGAGGCTCTTTCAAAAGCTGCATTTTCTTCGGGCTATGCAGATTATGCAGGTATCGCAGCAATAAGCGAAGGTATAAAACTTAGAGAGAGCGGCATCAAAGAAGATATTTTACTTTTAAGCCTTAGCCTTGGAGAAGAAATTCCTGAGCTTTTTGATTATAATATCACTCCGTTTACAGCAGATATAAGTTACTTATCGGATATCGCAAAAGAAGCTGCAAAAAGAAATAGTGTAAAAACAGTTCATTTAAAAATAGACACAGGGATGAACAGAATCGGCTGCAGGCCCGAAGATGGTGTAAAAATCGCGCAATTTATAGCAGAGAATAAAAACCTCAAGCTTGGGGGGATTTGTACTCATCTTCCTGTTTCAGATACAACAAACTCATCTGATAAAGAATTTACTTTGAATCAAATCAAAATATTTAATTCTGTTATAAAAAATATAAAAGAAAAAAAAATAGAAACAGGTATTATTCATGCTGCCAATTCAGGAGGTATCCTGCACTATCCGGAATCTCATTTTGATATGGTAAGACCGGGAATTATTTTGTTTGGATCATATCCGGATAAATCATCAGAAAAAAATATAGAAATCAAACCTGTGATGACATTTGAATCAAGAGTTGTTTTTATAAAAAAAATAAAGAAAGGGGAAAAGGTCTCTTATGGTCTTATATGGGAGGCTGATGAAGATACTTTTATAGCTACAGTCCCTGCAGGATATGCTGATGGTTATAACAGGTTTTTAAGCAATAAAGGAAAAGTTGAGATAAAAGGAAAAATATATCCTGTGGCAGGCAGGGTATGCATGGACCAGGTGCTTATTAATATCGGTAACAATCATAATATAGAAACAGGAGATAAGGTAATTCTTTTTGGAGGAGACTCTTCTGTTACATGCGATTCTCTTGCTGAAATATGCAATACCATACCCTATGAATTATATTGCAATATAAATAAAAGAGTTCCGCGAATATATGTATGATACCGATTTTCACCGGTACAGGCTCTGGTTTTCACCGGTACAGACCACCCGTCATACCAGCGGAAGCCGGTATCTCCGGGGCTGGCAATCAGTACCCTAAATTTTCTCCAACAAGAAAAACTTTTATACGTCCTTTAACAGGCGATCTTCTTGTAATAACTGTGTAACTGCATATACATCCTGCGTCAAAACAATCTTCACATTTACCACTTGAAACACATGGCGCTTTTTTCGAAAGCCTTATAGCATTAAGCGGGGCCGCACAATTTTTTACACGGGACATTGCTTCTTGTTCATTGGCAACAATTTTATTAACTCCGGCAATAACAATTACATTTTTTGGACCAAAGGTCATTGCCGCTACCCTATTACCCCTTCCATCAATATTTACAATCTTTCCATCCATGGTTATTGCGTTAGCGCCTGTAAAATAATAGTCAGCAGAAAAAGAATCCATGTAAAGCTTAATAAGTTTTTCTGGATTTTCAGCAGCTTCCCGGTCAAGAACTTTGTATTTTCCTTTTCTTAAAAATTCAAGAACCCCTGTAGCATCAAGCGTCATTGAGCCTCCCCATGCCACCAAAGAACCAACAGGAATAAAATCTTTTAGAAAAGTGAGCATCAATTTAGTATTTTCAAAATAATGTCCCTCAATACCCCCCTGTTCAAAATTACAGATAACCTTTTCAGCAATAACTGTATTGTATACATTTTTTGCATCCATACTTTTCCCCCTTTCTCTATATAAAATTCAATTATCCGTTAAAACTCAATATATTCGCCTCCGGCAAGTTCCGACAGGTGTTTTACCGCAGAAGTCTGTTTATAATAAACAGCTGACTTCATGCTGGCAGTAGCTTCAAGATATTCCAAAGCATTTATCTTTATAGTGCTTCCTGTGTAGGCGTAAACAAAGGCTCTCGAAACAGCAAGAAGTTCTGCATCAATTAAAGCGCTGTTAACAGCTCTTGTTTCAACCTGGTTTACTCTCCCCTTTATTATTACAGAAGAGTCTCTTCCGGAATTTATAAATAATGAAGAAGCATCAACAACCAAGTCAAGATAAGAGCCTGATTCTGCCCTTATTTCCGCCCTCTCGTCAAAAATATTTCTAAATGTTCGGACAAGAGCGCCTGTTGAGACATCAAGTTGTGAAATTGTATTTGAAATATTTAAGGTTATAATAATGCTACGAGTCTGAAAAGCTCCGGATTTTTTACGCAGAATCAATGTTTCTCCGCTCATATAATAATCAAGATCTCTAATGCTTCCGCTTCTTACATTTATTTTCATGGTATTTTCAGTATTTGTAACAATATTGTCGCCAAATGTTTCTATTTGAACAGTCATACGGCCGCTAATTTCTATTCTTGAAAATTTGGGGAGTTTTTCAAAATATTCCACAGCGTGTATCTGAGCAGTAAACAAAAAAAGATATGTGAAAAAAACAATCAAAATCCGCATATTAAAATAATAATATCACCATATCAGAAGAGGTCAAGTAAAAATAGTTTAAAATTATTTAAGATAAAATTATATTTCACCTAAAGGGGCTAAAGAGAAGTATCCTGAATACGCTTGCTCTCTTAGATTTATATCTCATAGCAAAGTTAAGGCTCCATGTTATTTCACAATTTCCAAATAATCTTTTGCGTTTACAATTTTTATTTTGTTATATTTTTTTAATTCCAGTAAATGAATATCACTTGATATTATATAATCCACATCAGCCGCTATTCCACATTCTATATATTTGTTATCGCTTTTGTTTCTGCTTCCATTTTTTATTCGCTTTTTTGGTGTGATTATATTCCCAATTTCTTCTATCGAATTTATGAAATAATAAATTTCATCTTTACTTGCATGGAACTTGGGTCTTCCAATAACACCTTCAATTTCATCAAGTATCTCTTTTGTTATAAATAATATATCTATTCCAGTAATAATTCTTTTTATAACTTTTCTCGGATTACCATCCCAAAAAAAAGATGATATAAATATATTTGCATCCAATACT
>WRFK01000207.1 GCA_009778835.1 Spirochaetaceae bacterium | reverse complement strand
TCTGCTATTGCCAATGCTTCTTTTTTTCCAATTTTCATTTACAACTCTTTGAAATATTCCAAATATTAACTTCAGCCATACGCCGATAAAAGCAGCACATGCCAACAATTTTATGCCAAGTTATTCATCATTAAATAGTTATTTTCTCTATGGCTTTAATCCTCTCGCTAAGCACAGGGTGAGAATAGTGAAAAAAACTGTACAGAGGATGGGGAACAGGATTTGAGAGATTCTCTTTTCCAAGTTTAAGAAGCGAATCCTTTAGGCTTTCTCTGTTTCCAACAGCTAAAACAGCAAACCTGTCTGCTTCATATTCATTTTTCCTTGAAAGCCAGTTGAATAACGGAGAGAGAAAAAATGTAAAAGAAGATGAGTAAAGCATCATAAGTGTAATAATGCAGTAGGCGGTGCTTCCTGCAAATCCAAATGCAGTAAAAAGAGGATCGTAATGCAATAACAAGCTTATAATAAAAAAGCCGCAAAGCATTACAGCAAGCGAAGAAATAATCCTTTTTATAAGATGGTGTTTTTTATAATGCCCTATCTCATGGGCAAGAACTGCCTCGATTTCATTATCTTTCAGCGAATTGAGTAAAGTATCAAAAAGGACAATTCTTCTTGATTTTCCAAATCCTGTAAAATAAGCATTGGAGTGTTTAGACCTCTTGCTACCGTCCATTTTAAAAATACCGCTTATGCTGAATTTAAGTTTCAAAGCCAAACTAAACAGCGTTTGGGAAAGAGTTCCTTCTTCAAGTTTTTCAAACTTATTAAATAGCGGCGCAATAACCAATGGGTATAAAACCATCAGAACTATCTGAAAAATTGTTGTAAAAATAAAAGCAAAGATCCACCACAGATCTCCTGTTTTATCAACAAACCAGAATAAGACCAGAAGTAAAGGAAAAGAAATAATTATCCCAACTATTGTACTTTTAATAATATCAAGAATAAACATACGAACAGTCATGTTGCTAAATCCATATTTCTTCTCAATAACAAATTCAAAATAGACGCTTAATGGAAACAAAAGAAAAGACAATATAAAAGTAACTATATAAATAAAAATAATCCCTTCAATATATGAGTGCAGTCCCCATTGGCCCAGATAAATTTCAATTTTTCCAAACATACCAGAAAATATAAAAGTCAATAGAATGACAGCTTTACAAAGTGTCTGAAACAGACTGAATTTCTCTTTTGAAATAGTATATTTTACTGTTTTAGAAAAATCCTCTTCGGAAAGATATTGATTTAGGTAATCGGGAATTTTATTGGTTTTAGCAATTGTTTTTAGATTTAAAATATCAAGTAAGAAGTCAAAAATAAGTTCAACAAAGAAAAATATTAAAAAAACTGATAAGATATTCATAGATAAAATATCCCCCATCCCATTGGGAAGGGAGACTTAATGTGCAATTTAAAGAGCTGCAATAGCTTCTTTCTTTTTGCCGTGGGCAATAGCTGCTTTACAGGTTTTACATATTTTAATTTTTTTACCTTCTACTTCATGTTCGTAAACAACTTTAATTCCTGTTCTTTTGCAAACAGGACATATACCTCTGCCTGCATTTGGCAGAGCTTGAAGCCCGCTTCCTCTGTGTGCTTTAGACATTATCAACTCCTTTTTTCTCTGAATAATAATATATATGTGCTTTTAAAAAGTCAATTAGGCGAAGCCGTATCCCAGAGATTCATAAATAGATTACTTTTATTCCATAAAAAATCTGGGATAGGCGAAGCCGTATCCCAGAGGTTTATAAATAGATTACTTTTGTTCCATAAAAAATCCGGGATAGCCGAAGCCGTATCCCAGAGATTCATAAATAGATTACTTTTGCTCCAACAAAAACTAAAAAGATCGAAAGATATGCAGAACCATATCTGCCATAAGTCTTGAACTTTTTTTAAGAAATTTTTTAAAATCATCCAGAGCTTTTCCATCAGACTTGTCCGATATTACTCTTATAATCAAAAATGGAATATTATTTAGTTTTGCAGTAATAGCTGCAGCAGCTCCTTCCATTTCAACCGCAACACCTTCCATCTCTGCTGCCAAATAATTTCTTTCTTCCAGCTTGGCTATAAAACGGTCGCCTGTTAGTATACGGCCCAATATTATTTTTGAGTTCCCTGCTTTAAAGTTTTTTGCAGCATTAATCATTTCAGGGTCAGCCTCTATCAATCTTATACCGGTGTATGGTATTTCTCCTATTTTAAAACCCAGCGCAGAAGCATCCATATCATGCTGCATGGTATCTGCTGAAATAACTATATCTCCGATATCAATATCTTTGCTTAAACATCCGGCAATACCAGAAAATATTACTTTTTTCGGCAAAAAAACATCTATCATTTTTTGGGTAACTATTGCAGCCATAACTTTTCCCACCCCTGTCATCCCTACAATAGTTTCATGATTACATAAAATGCCACGGTAAAAATCCATGCCAAAAAAATTATATTTTTCCAAAACATCCAGTTTTTCAATAATTTCTGAAACTTCTTCTTTCATTGCGCACAAAACAAGATACATTTTTATCCCCTAAAACATATTTTTTTAAGCTCTATTTTTATATTACATTATTTAGTATTTGTCCATAATGTCTCTGGGCTATGGATAGACTCTAGGCAATAATTAATAATAATTTTATAATTAATTATGAATTTTAAAATCAATGTAATAAAAAATCCAAAAGAAAATAAAAGTTGTTTTTATTTATTCTTAATTTTCCTGTTCATATTCGCGATATCATCATGCGCAACAACTGCTTCTTCCAATACCAAAATCATAACAGATCTTGAGTTATATGAAATTGAAATTGATAAAACGCACCCTTATTTGACGCAGATATACTACAGGGATATTATCTCTTTTAGCGCAGACAACATTACAGGAAACATGATCGTATATGATGAGGAAGCAGATACATATTATGTTCCGGGAAAAACCAATAAAACCATAAAATCAGGATTCTATAATATAGAATTTGTCAAGGTTTCCGCTACTCAGCTTGCAGGATTTTCATGTGTTGGTCCGGGCATTATTTTATACTCTGATACTAGTGGAAGTGTTTTTAAAATAGAAAAAAACAGTAATGGGAAATGGGAAGAAAAACATTTATTTAGCGCAAAGAATGGTCAAAAACCTTTTACCGCAATGACAGGTGATCAAAAAAATATCTATTTTTATTCGCACAAAGATAACGGAGTATACAGATTTGACTATTCAGGAAAACCAGAAGCTTTTATAAAAATAAAAGGGATAAATGTTTCGAGTCTTGATGTAAAAAGCGATTACCTTTATATGCTAAGCACATCAGGATTAATTGTTCTGGCAAACTACAAAGAAAACAGAATTGAAATAGAATATAAAGCAAATCGCATCAACTTAAATACAGCGCTTCTTGTAAGGCAAACAAAAACAGAAACAGAAATTATTCTA
>WRFK01000206.1 GCA_009778835.1 Spirochaetaceae bacterium | reverse complement strand
GCATTTTGGTTTATTTTTATTCCGATTCAGATTATAATTACCTATAATTTTGCAAAAGGGTTATTTCCCGAAGCATCATCGTCCAGGTGGATCAAACTTGGAAAGAAAATAACTGTTTCGCGAAATTTGTTTTTTCCAACAGTAGTTTTTCTGTTACCTGTTCTGTTTTGTATTTTTCCGGGATTTAATCCTTTACTCCCAAGAGCATATGTTTTTACTTTAATAATATTTATTTTTAATATTTTAATTTTTAGGGTGGGGATTGTTGCTCTTGTTTTTGTAGAGCCTGCTTTTATCTATTTTATATTTTATAAGCTCCTGGAATTTTCAAGAGCTTCCGAATCTGCCTGGCAAAACTCTTCCTATATTCTTCCATTTTTTTATGTGCTTTTAATTGCTTTGTATCTTTTTCTTTCCATTATTCTTTACGGAAGCAGCGGCAATAAAAAACTTTCAGATTTTAAAAAAGAGATAATTCTCTTTTTTCTGATAATAATTCCGCTTCTTGCCATTGCAGCAATACTTATTCCTGCGGATCATATTGTAAATGATTTTATTTTTAATTTCAGGGATGAAAAAGTTTTTCCCAAAGGCTTAAGCGGTCTTGAAGATGAAAACAATGAAGGGGATGACAAGAATAATGGAAGGCTTTCGGGAATTCCTGCAGAGAGATGGGGGAACAGAAGCCGTTCATCTGCTTCCGGAGAAAACAAGCAGTATGCAGTCATGATTGTCTCATCAATCGAAGATGAACTTTATTCTGCATCAGAATATCTTGGAGGTTTTCATCCCATAAGAGGATTTACACAAATATATAATGAATATACAGGCGGAGGGATCGATGAAAGAAATCTCAATATGTTAAAAAAACAGAGGTTTCTGGAAGCATGGCGAAATCCCTATTTTATACCTGATGAAGAAAGGGAGGAAGCAAGAGCCTTTTTTTTATCTGCGCTGCCGGAGCGGGTGGTTCCGTATTTGCCTGTTATGATCGAGCCTACAATTTATTCTGCGCAAAGATATCCTTTTGCATACTCGTATAATTCTGTTTCAATGATATCGCCGTTAACGTTGGAACTTCTTGGGTATACAGAGCTTTACGATTTTTCGGGAAAAGAGCTTGAGAAAATGGCTCAATATCTTGCGCTGCCTGTGGCTGATAAATATAAAAAAGTATTTGATGATTATCTGAATTCTGCTGGATGCACAATCCCTGCAGAAGGCTTGTCAGACTCAACCAGGTATATTGTTGATCCGGAAATATATAAGAAAAATATAATTTCAATTATCCGGGGATTTTCAAGTTATCAATATGAGCTGGGGTATGATGAGGATACTTCAGTAGAAAAAATATCAAGATTCCTTTTAAAAGAGTTCCCCGGAGACTGCACGGAATTTTCAAATGCAGCAGCCATGCTTGCAAGAAGAGCTGGAATCCCTTCCCGTGTTGTAACAGGTTACCTTGCCTCTCAATCTTTTCAGTCGCCGCAGCATATCCAGGCTCTTATGGTTCTGCAGGAGAGTCTTGATATAATATCAGCTATACCGCTTGATGAACTTATGCTGGTAACAACAGCGCATCGCCATTCATGGGTCCAGTTTTATATTCCCGGCATGGGGTGGATCGATTTTGAGACAACAGGATTTGCCATTCCTCCTGTTGGAGGGGATCTTAACAGCGCCAAGATTGTAATCCCTATTATAAGACAGTTAAAGGATAAGAGCGATAATTTTGTTTTTCCATGGAAATTGATTTTTTCTATTTTACTTGTGATCGCTATATTGGTAGTAACTTTATTATATCTGTATAAATTTATTCTTATGACAGCCCTTTCTGTTAAATCATTAAAACCTTCTTCTGTTTCATTTGAGAGCAGGTACAGGTATATACTTCATAGATTCTTTCTGAAGGGATACCCTTTGAAAACAAAAACAATGACTCCTGTTGAGTATGGAGAGATCAACAAAGATGCGCTTTTATTTACAGAACTGTTTACAGAATTGCTTTATAGAAATGTTTATAGCAGCGATGAGTATGATCTTGTTACAAAAAGATTTGATGAAGAATATTTCAGATTAAAAGAAGTTACAAAACCAAAAGGGTTATTAAAACATATAAAAAGATTTTTTAGTCTTAGGGGGGTGTTTTACTAATGAAGAAAAAAAATGTAAAGCATCCTGCCTTGCGAGAAGGGCGCAAAGTTCATCTTGTTTTGTGGGCTGCTGCTGTCTGCGGCGCAGTAGTTTTTATTTTAATATTTTTAGGTTGCAGCATAAAAAGAAGCAGCGACTGGGTTGTTTTTCGGGGAGAAGGGGGACAGGGTTATTCTTCTGAAAAAATATATCCGCCGATTGGTATTAAATGGCAATTTAAACTTCAGGAAGGGCGTGCAAGAGAGAGGCATTTTAGCCCTCCGGTCGTTTATCAAAATACCCTCTACTTTGGTTCTTCGGACAGCAACTTTTACGCGCTCGATATCCGTACGGGTTTTATGCGATGGGTATATGAAACCAGAGCGCCTGTTAATTCTGTTCCGTTTGTTGATAATGAAAAAGTCTATTTTGGATCTACCGATGGTTATATTTATGCTGTCTACCACAAGACAGGCGATACTGCATGGGAATATTTTACAGGCTATCCTGTAAATTCCACAATAATAGGATATAACGATACAATTGTTTTTACCACAGATACAGGGGCAACCCATTTTTTTTCAAAAGATGGGGAAGAACTTAATGCTATCCCTAATTATGTGTGGCAAAATAACAGTTTTCAGATAAATAATGATGTAGTCTATTTTATGCCTGGCCCTCCCGAAGATCCGTATAGTCTTGCAGCTTACAGTATTCCGGAGAATCGCTATATATGGCTTTTGCCAACAGGCAACGATGGGTTGATTTGGTACTCTTTCCCTGCTGTTTCTAAAAACCTTCTCCATTACGCATCATGCGGAATAGCCGGAACAGATTTTATTTATGTATATTCAGCGCTTAATAAAAAAACAGGACATGTGGTATGGAAAGAGTTTGAATACAGCAGTTTATTTGAATTGGGAGACTATGACCCATTTGCGCTTTTTTGGGAAAATATAAATCTTCTTGACTATATGGCTCCTGCAATATGGAAAAATTATGTAATTTATGCGCCGGGAAACAATTCTGTAAAAGCTTTCAACTCATCGTCAGGTAAAAAAGTGTGGGAAAAATGGTTTGATTTTCCTGTATCATCAGCGCCAACTGTTTCGGATTCAAGAGTTTATCTGGGAACAAGAAAAAGCCCATATGGGGATATTCCCCCATATCTTGTATGTCTTGATGCTGCAAGCGGAAAAGTTTTATGGAAAATTGAGACAGAGGGCGATATTCTTGGTTCTCCTGTAATAGCGGGAAAATGGATAATTTTTGGAACAGATGAAAATTATGTCTATGTTCTTGAAAAACTTTTTTAAG
>WRFK01000205.1 GCA_009778835.1 Spirochaetaceae bacterium | reverse complement strand
TTGTTCCTTACTTCTTTGTATACAATACAACCCTCTTGTTGGGACAACATCCGTTCCATCCAAGACTTATTTTTATCGTAGTTACCGCAATATTTGGAACAGTCGTCTTTGCCTCGGTTATGGCCGGATACCAAAAGCGAAAACTATATTGGTGGGAGAGAGGTGTTATTGGAATTTCAGGAGCATGTTTGATCAACCCAAGCTTTAAATATACAGCTATTGGTTTTGTTCTATTCTGTATAATGCTTGGATGGCAGTATCTCTGGAAGAAAGAGCCAAAGGGTTATGTGAAACCTCAAAAAACAGACTATACCGACGGTCAGGGACTTGGCGGCTTATAATTAGATTTATTAAATCATCACCTCGTCAGCGGACGAGGTTGATGGTTTTGTATGATGCGGGATGCTATGCAAACTCGCAGGTAAAAAAAGCTGTTTCTTGTAAAAGAAACAGCTTTTTTTATAGTCGAAGGGGAAGGGCACTAGCTGGAAAAATTTTCTTTTATATAATTTATCCCATTTTTAAAAATTTTTATCCCTTCACCTTCTGTTATTTTTTCAGAGGTCCATCGCGGATGATTTTCCGGGCATATAAATGCCTCCGGATGGGGCATAAGTCCAAAAATGCGGCCTGTCGTGTCTGTAATGCCTGCAATATTGTTTACAGAACCATTTGGATTTCTGTCAAAGTATCTTACTGCAACAAGATTTTCATTTTCAATTTTTTCAAGAATTGTATCTGATAAGGTTACAAAGCGCCCTTCTCCATGCCTTATTGGAATATCCATTTCATCAAGATCTTTTGTCCATATACATTTTGTTTTTTTATTAAATGAGACTTTAAGCCAGCTGTTTTCAAAAACTCCGGTATCATTGTGGATAAGGGAAACTTCCGGTGTCCAGTCGCCCTTGAAATTCGGGATGACGCCCATTTTTACCAAAACCTGAAAACCATTACAAATTCCTATAATAAGTTTCCCGCTATTGATAAATTTTTCGAGCTCTGTTTTTAGATTTTTTCTGAACAAATGCGCAAACACAAGCCCTGAACCCAAATGATCTCCGAAAGAAAAACCACCGGGAAATGCCAATATATGATAGTTTTGGATCATTGCAGTTGATTCTATAAAATCCTGAATATGTATTCTTGTTGCATCGCTGCCGGTAAAAGAAAAAGCTTTTTCCAGTTCCCTGTCTGCATTGATTCCAAATCCTGTTATAACTGCTGTTTTTACAATCATTTAAAATCCTCTCTCTTCCACGCCCTGTTAATTTCGCTTATTGGCATTTCAATAATATAACTCCTGTTTCTTGCAACTCTGAGCACAGGAGTTTTTGTTGTGTTGCCAATTCTTTTTACAGAATCATCATCCATAATATTTTCAAATTTTTTGGCATCGTCTGCTTTAATGGTAACAATAAAACGGGAAGGAGTTTCGCAAAAAAGAATTCTTGCTGTCTCCATATTTTTATCTTTTACAGGGATCATATCCATGGAAACATCTGCTCCAAGCCTGCCGCCAAGAGATGATTCTGCCAATGCAACTCCAATTCCGCCGTCAGATACATCATGGCATGATTTTATAAGCCCCTCGGATATTGCTTTATGCAATTTTTTGTAGAGCTTAAAAGCGCTTTCTATTTCAGGCATAGGCGCTTTTCCAAGATTTTGTTTTAATAATTTTTCAAAGAATGTTCCGCCGAGTTCTCCGGTTGTATTACCGATAATATAGATAAGATCTCCTTCGTCTTTAAAATCTGTAGTAACTGCTTTTTCAATGTTATCTATTATACCTATGAGGGAAATTAAAAGGGTAGGACGAACCGAAACTTTTTTACCCCCTATTTTTGCATCGTTTTTCATTGAATCTTTTCCGGAAATAAGAGGGAGCATATATCCTATGGACGCATCATAAAGTCCTTTACAAGCTCTTACAAGTTGCGCAAGTTTATATTTTCCATCCGGAGTTGATTCTGATTCGATTGGATCTGGCCAGCAAAAATTATCCAGGATCGCAGCATATTCGGGATTACCTCCCTGCGCAATGTGCGATCTGAAAGCTTCATCAACAGCGCATGCAGCCATATTGTATGTATCGCGATCTCCGTATCTGGGGCATATGCCATGTGTTATGGTAATACCCCTTTTTGAGGTTAGAATTGGTCTAATGACAGCTCCATCCGAAGGAGCATCGCACTCTCTTCCTGTAAAAGGTTTTAGAACAGAAATTGCCCCTACTTCGTGATCATACTGCCTGACGAACGGTTCTTTTGATGCTATATTTGATTCATTAAGAAGGTTTTTTAACATTGCATTGCAATCAAGCTCAGGCAAGGTAACATGCGGGGAATCGGGACTGCTCCATTCTGCCTTTATTTTCATCTCGGGATTTCCTTTATGAAGGAATTTCATTGAAAGCAGTCCTGCCTGTTCGTTACCATATCTTATATCTATAAATCCTGAGTTTGTGAATTCTCCAACAACAGTTGCCTCAACCCCGCGCTTTTTTGCGAGTTCCATAAATGCATCTATTTTTTTTGGGCTTATTGCAAGGCTCATCCTCTCCTGGGATTCGGAAACAAGAATTTCCCAGGGTGCAAGCCCGGAATATTTAAGAGGACATTTATGAAGATCGATCCTGACTCCGCCGGAATACTCTGCCATTTCACCAAGCGAAGAGGAAAGCCCTCCTGCTCCATTGTCTGTTATCCCTTTATACAGCCGCGCATCTCTTGCTTCGAGAAGAAAATCAAGCATGATTTTCTGTGTTATGGGGTCTCCTATTTGTACAGCAGATGCAGGGGAATCTTCGTCCAGAGCTTTTGAAGAAAATGTTGCGCCATGGATCCCGTCTTTGCCTATTCTTCCCCCGGTCATTACAGCAAGATCTCCTGCGTCTATATGTTTTATCCAGCTCCCTTCTCCGTCAATTTCTTTTGGAAGAATTCCCCCTGTTCCGCAAAAGACAAGAGGTTTTCCTGTAAAACTTTCATCAAAAAGAAAAGCACCTGCTACTGTAGGAATACCAGATTGGTTCCCTCCATCTATAATTCCGTGATGTACTCCATTCATTACTGTTTTTGGATGGAGAAGCCCTTCGGGGATTTCCGATTCCGGAGTTTCTAATTCTCCAAAGCAAAGAACATTTGTATTAAAAAAAGGTCTTGCCCCTTTTCCTGTTCCTATAATATCCCTGTTTACACCAACGATTCCTGTAATTGCTCCACCGTAGGGGTCGAGCGCAGATGGAGAGTTGTGGGTTTCTACTTTAAAGCAGACAAGATTTTCATCATCAAAATCAATAACACCGGAATTATCATGGAACACAGATTTTAGAAATGGTCTCTTTTCGGAAAGGTCTTTTGTTGCTTTTTTTATGTAGCTTGAAAAAACAGATTTTATTGTTTCTGTTTTTCCTGTTTCATTATCTTTATATTCAATGGTTGATTGAAAAATTTTATG
>WRFK01000204.1 GCA_009778835.1 Spirochaetaceae bacterium | reverse complement strand
TTCTTCTTCAGCTTCTGTTATTTCAAAATCGCTTGCAGGCATTTCTGCTTTTGTGCGCCTGTAGAGTATCGTAACATCTGCGCCTGATCTTACGGCGCTTCGGGAAGCATCGATTGCTGTGTTGCCCCCTCCAACTACAAAAACTTTTTTACCAATATCAGGAAATTCTCCTCGTGCAATTTTTCCAAGATAATCTATTCCTGGGTAAACACCAGGAAGTGTCTCCCCTTCTACTCTCATTGATGATGCGCCTTGCGCTCCTATTGCTATTAAAAGAGCATCGTAATCTTTTTGTAGTAAGCTAATATTTATATCTTTTCCTATTTCTGTATTATATTTTACTTTAACCCCTGTTTTTTCTATTGCATCCATTTCCATTGAAAGAATTTTATCTGGCAATCTGTAGAAAGGGATCCCATATCTTAACATTCCGCCGGACTTGTCATTTTTTTCAAAAACAGTAACATCATGCCCTTGCTGCCTTAAAAAATATGCGGCGCTCATTCCTGCCGGGCCTGAGCCTATTATCGCAACTTTCTTTCCTGTTTCTTGTATAGGGGATTTTAGTTTAATGGCTCCCTGTTTTTCAATCTCTTTATCGGATGCAAAACGTTTCATTTGGCAAATTGAAACAGGCTGCTCAACTCTGGTTCTTCTGCACTCATCTTCGCAAGGCCTTGGACATATTCTGCCAAGGGAGCCCGGCAGCGGCGCTTTTTCCCTTATTATTTCAGCTGCCTGTTCAGGTTTGTTATCTGCAATAGCTTTCAGAAAACCTCTGATATCTATTGAAGCAGGGCATTCTGTCTGACACGGGGGCAGACAATCGCCGCAATGATCCGAAACAAGCAGAGTAACGCACATTTTTCTTGCTGCATTGATTTCGGGAGATTCTGCGGTAATGCTCATCCCTTCCCTGACTATTGTAGCGCAGGATGGGACAAAATTCCCTTTTCCTCCCTCTATTTTTACTACACAGACAAAACAACTTGTAAAAGGTTTTAAACCTTCTGCATTGCAAAAAACAGGAATATCAAACCCTGCTCTTTTTGCTGCTTCTAAAACAGTAGAGCCTTCCGGGACTGTTATCTCTTTGCCATCTATTTTTAAAGTAACATCTGCCATCTTTTTACCTAGCTTTTATATATTGCATCGAATTTGCATTTTTGAATACAAATACCGCATTTTATACAGATTTCATTATTAATTGTATGTGTCTTTTTTCTTTCGCCGTTTATCGCATTTACAGAACATACTCTAACGCACGCAGTACACCCTGTGCATTTTTCCGGATCAATAATAATTTTAATAAGGGGGCGGCATACTCCAGCAGGACATTTTTTTTCTTTTACATGCGCCATATATTCATCCTTAAAATATTTAAGCGTTGTAAGAACAGGATTTGGCGCAAGCTGCCCTAACCCGCAAAGAGATGTTTTTCTTACATGATTCGAAAGCTCTTCAAGCAGGGTGATATCATCTTCGCTGCCCTTGCCTTCTGTTATGCGCAGCAATATTTCAAGCATTCTTTTTGTTCCGATTCTGCAGAATGTGCATTTGCCGCAAGATTCATTTTGCGTAAACTGCAAAAAGTAGCGCGCAACATCAACCATACAGGAACTCGCATCCATTACAACAAGCCCGCCCGAGCCCATTATTGCGCCTGTGGCATTTATTGAATCATAATTGATTGGAGTATCAAAAAGATTTTCTGGTATGCAGCCTCCTGCAGGCCCTCCCATCTGAACAGCTTTAAGGGGGTATTTTGTAGAAGAACCTCCCCCTATCTCCTGGACAACTTCGCGAATTGTTATACCCATGGGAACTTCAACCAGTCCCACTCTTTTTACTTTTCCGGCAAGGGCAAAAACTTTTGTCCCTGTGCTGTTTCCAGATTTATATTTATTAAAATATTCCGCTCCGTTAGCTATTATTCCCGGAACATTTGCATAAGTCTCAACATTATTGATATTTGTCGGTAATTGATTTATCCCTTTTTCTGCGGGAAATGGCGGCCGCAAGGTTGGCATTCCCCGTGACCCCTGAATTGACATTATAAGAGCTGTCTCTTCTCCGCAGACAAATGCGCCAGCCCCTTCTTTAAGAACTATATCAAAAGAAAAATCTGTTCCTAAAATATTTTCTCCCAGGAATTTTTTCTCTTTGGCCTCGCTTATTGCTTTTTTTACTCTCTTAATTGCAAGAGGATACTCTGCCCTGCAATAAATATATCCAAGCTGCGCGCCTGTTGCTTTAGCTGCAATAGTCATCCCTTCGATTACCGAATGGGGATCCCCTTCAAGAATTGCCCTATCCATAAATGCGCCCGGATCTCCCTCATCTGCATTGCATACAAGATACTTTTTTTCCCCTTTTGCTTTTAAAAGGAATTCCCACTTCTGGCCTGTTAAAAATCCCGCTCCGCCGCGCCCTCTTAAACCAGACTCTTTCATGATATCTATTATTTTTGTATTTGGCATATCAAAGAGGGCTTTTTTAAGAGCGTTATACCCTTTTCCTTCTATATAATCTTCTATGCATTCGGGATCAATAACTCCGCAGTTTTTAAGCGCAAGTTTCACCTGCGGACCTACATACTTTTTTACATCTTCTTCATCAAGGATTTGATTCTCCGATGGAAGAGAGCCGGAGGAAATACCCGCTATAATCTTTTCCGCAAATTTTTTATCAACACGGCCATATACTATTTTTTTATTGCTTTCGTAAAATTCAACTATAGGCTCTGCAAAACAAAGTCCTATGCATGATGTTTTAGTTACGTTTAGAGGGATATTGCCAAGATTTTTTTTAACTTCATCGGAGAGAAAATATTCATATACATCAAGAGCGCCTGATGCAATTCCGCATGAGCCAAGCCCAACTTTGACCATTACAGAGTTCATGATTTAGCTCCGGAAGAATCAGCTGATATTATGCTTTTAAGCAGCTCCCTTATACTGTCCGGAGTCTGCTTCCCATATACGCGCTCTCCAATCATTACAACAGGGGCAAGAGAACAGCATCCAAGGCAGGCAGCTGTTTCAAGGGTAAAAAGACCATCCATGGTTGTCTCTCCGTTTTTTACTTTAAGAAAATCGCACAGTGCGTCATACAAAGCATCGGCGCCCGATACAAAGCAGGCTGTCCCATTACAAAGTTTTATAACGTACTTGCCGAGAGGGGTAAATCTGAATTGTGAATAAAAAGTTGCTACTCCATAGAAATCGCTTACAGCAATTTTTGTCAAACAGGATATTTCACGCAATAAATCTTCGGGAATATACCCTTTCTTTTTCTGGATTTCCTGCAGTATTGTTATTGTTTTTTCTTTTCCTGCAATTGCAATTATTTCTTTTGCTTCTGCCTGCAATACAGAATTATCCTTTTTTGTACAACAGTGCTTCATTATCCCACTTTTACTCCATTCATTTTGTAATTATCCCTTATGCCCTTATAAAAACATAAATAAT
>WRFK01000203.1 GCA_009778835.1 Spirochaetaceae bacterium | reverse complement strand
TTTTCAGGAAGAACAAGAGTTCCAAATGGATTACAGGATCCTGGATATGGCCCAATGTATGTAAAAGATCATCCTTTCCCGAAGTATGACCTCAACAAAGCAAAAGAATTGGTAGCAAAATCAAAATATAATGGAGAAATAATTAATTATCCTATTCAGAATGACTATTATCCGAACGAAGTAAGCGTTACACAGGCAATGGTAGAGATGTGGAAAGCTGCTGGAATAAATGTTCAGTTGGAAGTAAAGGAAAACTCCGGACAGGTTAACCTGGAAGGGCCTGATAAAATAAGATTACTTGCAATCAGAAATACTTCTCATCAGGATTTATACGGAGATCCATCAGGCTGTTTGTGGAGAACATATACTCCGTCATACGATGCACAAAGATTCTATAACTGGAAAGGTCCGGATGTAGATGAGTTTAACAAACATGGTGGAATTCTTGATACATCAGCAGATCAAAAAGAAAGATATGCCAGCGCCAAGAGAATGCTTGAGATTTATGACGCTAACCCACCTGCAATGATCCTCTATCAGAATATGGTTTTTTCAGCAAAAAGAAAAAATCTTGAATGGAGCGCTTACAAGCAGGTTTATATGTATTTTGGTCCAGAGAATTTCAAACAATAATAATACGTTATAAGGGAATGTGAATGAGTAATGAGATTTTAACAGTAAGTGATCTTAAGGTGGATTTTGTAAAGGATGGGAAATTGATAAATGCCATCCTGAAGGTAGATTTTTCACTTAGAGAAAAGGAAGTTATAGGACTCGTTGGGGAAAGCGGCTGCGGAAAAAGTGTTAGCTGCATGGCAATACTTGGAATATTGGGGGAAACCGGAAGAGCAGATGGATCTATTATGTTTGAAAACAAAAATCTTCTGAAAATTTCCGAGCCTGAAATAAGAAAGATAAGAGGCAAAAAGATTTCCATGATTTTCCAGGACCCTGTTGCTTCTCTTAATCCTGTTAAAAAGATTGGTTCGCAACTTCTTGAAATAATTCAGACACATTCCAAATGTACAAAAAAAGAAGCTATTGATAAAGCTGTTTCACTCCTTGAACAGGTGGGGATCGCAAATCCTCTTTTAAGACTTAAGGATTATCCCCACCTGCTTTCGGGAGGATTATGCCAGCGTGTAATGATTGCAATGGCTCTTGCCGGAGACCCGGATATTCTTATTGCAGATGAGCCAACAACAGCGCTTGATGTAACTGTTCAGGCTCAAATTTTGAATTTATTGAGAAAACTTAATAAAGAACGTGGAATGGCAACAATTCTTATTACGCATGATCTTGGTGTCGTTGCAGAAAATGTAGAGAGGGTATATGTTCTTTATGCAGGGCTTGTTGTAGAAGAAGCTCCTGTTAAAGTTCTTTTTAAAAATCCTGCGCATCCATATACTGCAGGACTTATGAAGTCTCTTCCTAAGATGACAGATGAAACAGATAAACCTCTTATCCCTATAGAAGGTGTAGTTCCTTCTCCCTCTAACAGACCAAAAGGGTGCTGTTTTCAGCCAAGGTGTCCAAAAAGCACAGAAGAATGTTTGAAGAGCCAGCCTGTACTTAAACAAGTTGGCACTGATCATAAAGCTGCCTGCTTTTATCCTGAAATCCAAGAGTAGAGAGGGGAGTTATGGTAGAAAATAAAGAGAAACCAATTATAGAGGTAAAAGATTTAGTATGTCATTTTACTGTTAAAGGTTCTTCGTTTTTTGGGAAAAAGAAAAAGCTCCGCGCTGTTGACGGAATAAATTTTGATGTTTATAAGGGAGAAACTTTCGGAATTGTAGGAGAGAGCGGGTGCGGTAAATCAACAACCGCAAAACTTGTTCTTAATATGATTCCCCCAACTTCGGGGAGTGTTTTGTTTAATGGTCTTGATGTAACAACTCTTCGTCCAAAGAAATGGAGAGAAATACGAGCTCATATGCAGCTTATGTTCCAGGACCCTATGGGCGCCCTTGACCCATATATGACAATAGGCAGACAGGTTAAGGAACCACTCGATATTCACAAAACAGCAGTTAGATCTGAAAGAAAAAAAGTAGCTTTAGATATACTTGATTCTGTGGGTATGGAAGGTTATATGTATGACCGTTATCTTCATGAGATAAGCGGAGGACAGAGACAAAGGTCTGTACTTGCAAGAGCTCTTATACTCCATCCAAAGCTTCTTGTTTGCGATGAACCTGTATCTGCGCTTGATGTTTCAATTCAGGCTCAGGTAATAAATCTGTTAAAAAGAATTCAGATTGAAAAATCATTGACATATATTTTTATAAGTCATGATCTTCGAATAATAAGACATATATGTGACCGTGTTGCTGTAATGTATCTTGGAAAAATAATTGAAGAGGCAGAGTGTCAGGAACTTTTTAATAATACGCTGCATCCATACACAAAAGCGCTTATTAACGCTATTCCCATTCCTGATCCTGCATTAGCCAGGGAAAAAACTCTTTTACAGGGAGAGCCTCCAAGCCCTATTGACTTGCCTCAGGGATGCAGATTTGTTTCAAGATGTTCTTCTGTATCTGATCGATGCAGGGGAGAAGAACCACAGCTTAAAAATATAAGTGAAAATCATAAAGTTGCATGCTATTTGTATGATAAATGAGGTTGTAAAATGCATATAACATATTTTTTGGGTAAAACATTAAGAGCTCTTATAACGATGGTGATTGTAGTAACTTTTGTTTTTATTGTACTAAGAGTTACAGGCGATCCATCTCATTCAGTGCTTCCTTCTGATGCAACCGAAGAGGAAAGGCAGGAATTCAGGGAAGAGTGGGGGCTTGATAGACCACTAATTGAACAATATCTTGCTTACTGGAAAAATATTCTTAAAGGCAATATGGGAAGATCGTACAGGGACCGCAGGCTGGTTAACGTTATTATGGCAGAACGGCTCCCCAAGACTATTCAGTTGGCGACTCTTTCTATTTTCTTTGCTGTTGTTGTTTCAATACCGCTTGGAGTAAAAGCTGCGCTTAACAGGAATACCCTTGTCGACAGAGTTGCAATGGGTACCGCTGTTTTTGGTTTTAGTATGCCTAACTTCTTTCTTGGCATTTTGCTTATTCTTCTTTTTTGTGTAGGGTTAAGAATTTTGCCCAGCAGCGGCAGCGATTCGTGGAAACATATAATATTGCCGCTTATCACATCGGCAATACATTATTTGGCTGCATATTCACGTTTTACAAGATCAACAATGCTTTCTGTATTAAATAAACCGTATGTGCGAACAGCTACGGCGTATGGCTTAAGCAGAAGCCGTGTTATTTACGGTCATGCGCTTCCAAATGCCGCAATTCCTATTGTTACAATTGTAGGTACGAGTATTGGAAGAATAGTTGCGGGAAGTATTGTTATTGAAACAGTTTTTGCATGGCCCGGAGTTGGAAGGCTTTTGGTCACATCTGTAGGTTCGAGAGATCTTGCTGTTGTACAAGGCATTGTTCTG
>WRFK01000202.1 GCA_009778835.1 Spirochaetaceae bacterium | reverse complement strand
TAACGAATCAGGCGGAACGCTCAGCAACAATATAGCGTTTAACAATATGTTGAATCCAAGTGAACAACCAACATGGAGTAATATTGGCACTGCTTTAATTGACGGTGAAGATATTACGAATACAGAAATCCATGCGGATGGAACCCTTGACGGGAGATTTATGGAAGATAAAGGCTGGGAAATTGACGACGGTAAACTCCCTGGCTTTGGAGCAGCGGTGGAAATGCCGGATCATTTGAAATGAGGTGTAAAAGAGAGTACTGATAACTCCGTGCTCTCCGCGTGAATCTCTTTCGAAAAGAGCCGTCGATTGGGGCGGCTCTTTTTTATGATTGCCCGGTATATAAGACCCTGAATGGTGTCAGTCACCACATAAAAAAGCGCAAACCGCACATCACCAGAATTGTAAGGTAACCGTCAAAACAAGCACTTCTAACGATTAACAAAAAAGTGAAATAAACTTCCAGAAGATATTAAAATCTGGAGGAAAGAATGCAACAATACAGCAAAGAAGAAAAAGCAATGTGGCTTGAGGATTGGCGGCAAAGCGGCAAGAGCGCCTGGGCATACGCAAAAGGAAACGGCCTTAATACACAAACATTTAACAAATGGACAAAATCAGAAGCCAAGGCCAAGTCCTGCTTTGTAGAAGTAACGGCACAGGTAATTAAGCCAATATCGCACATGCCGGAGATACTGATAGAAAAAGGAGAAGTAAAAATCCATATCCCGCTTCTGTTAGGCCCAGGCGAACTGCGCGCGGTCATGGAAGGGCTTGGCGGTGCAATATGATATTGGATTTAAGCACGGTCAAAATATTCCTGCGGCCTGGAATAACCGATTTACGGAAAGCGGTGAACGGGCTGTCCGTAATAGTGCAGGAAGGGATAAAACAGGACCCGTTCAGTGGGAGCGTGTATCTATTCTGCAATCGTGGGCGCAAGCTGTTAAAAGCTGTTTACTGGGACAAGACAGGTTTTTGGCTAAGCCAGAAAAGGCTGGAAAAAGACAAGTTCCCCTGGCCGCGGGATGAAAAGGAAGCGATAGAACTGACAGCGGAGGAATTGAAGATGCTGCTGGTGGGAATAGATTTTTTCAAGGCCCACAGGGAAGTGTTTTACAAGAGCGTCTCATAAAAGAAAACAAGTCCGGTTTGAAGCAGGAAAGTAAAACCGGGTTAAAAAAAATAATTAAAAAAGTATTAAAAAAGTTGACATACAGATCGTTATGCGATATAAATAAGATATGCAAAGCACGGCAATAAAGCTTGATACGTTAAACCCTGGAGTAAGAAATTACATTAGTGATTTAGAAAAAGAAGCAAATGAATATAAGATTAAATATTTAGAATTAAAAGAACGCTATGATTTGCTGGTGTACAAAAAGTATGCGCGAAGCGCAGAAGAACTGTCCAACAGCGGCCAGCAGCCATTGTTTGCTGAAGAGGCAGAACAAACAATCCAGGCTGAGCCGGAAACTGAAACTCAAAAGATAAAATCATATACCCGCAAAAAACCAGGCCGTAAGCCAATAGACCCTAACATTCCCAGAGTTGAAGAAATAATTGATATTCCGGAAAGCGAAAAGATCTGCGCCTGCGGCGCCCAAATGAGCAAAATCGGCGAGGAAACATCGGAAAAAGTTGAAATAATACCACAGTCCATATTTGTTGTTAAAACAATAAGGCCTAAATACGCCTGCCGCTGTTGCGAAGGGACTGAAGACGAAGAGAAACCGACAGTCAGAATAGCTCCACCTCCACCTGTAATAATTCCACGCTCAATAGCAAGCGCGAGCCTTTTAAGCTATGTAATGATACAGAAATACCAGGATCATCTACCTTTCTACCGCCAGGAAATACAGTTTCAGAGAATAGGAATTGAGATAAGCCGCCAGGACATGAGCAACTGGCAGCAGCAAGTATATGAAAAACTATTGCCGCTGTTTAATCTGATGAAAAAAACAGTAAAAAGTGGTCCTGTGATACAGATGGATGAGACAACAGTGCAGGTTATGGGCGAGGAAGGCCGCAAGGACACTCAAAAAAGCTACATGTGGCTGGCCAGGGGCGGCCCTCCGGAAAAAACTGTTGTTTTATACGAATACCGGAAAACCCGCAACGCATATCATGCCCGAGACTTTCTTGAAGGGTATAAAGGCTATCTTCAAACGGATGGGTATGAAGGATATGACGCGGCAGTGAGGGAATCACCAGGAATAATCCATGTAGGATGTTTCGCCCATGCCAGACGGAAATTTTTCGAAGCGTCTAAATCCACCAAGACACCTCAGTCTGCGGAAGAAGGCATAAAACATATCCGAAAACTGTACGAGCTTGAAACCGCATTGAGAAATGAAAATCTGGATGAAAATAAATTTCTTCAAAAGCGCAAAGAACTGGCAGAACCGATTCTTGCTGCATTTCGTTCCTGGCTGGAAAAACGCGCGAATGAACTGTTGCCTAGCGCCCTTTTGGGCAAGGCAGTCGCGTATACGCTAAAACAGTGGGATAAATTAATTGCGTATCTTGAAAGCCCTTATTTGACTCCTGACAACAACGCCTGCGAAAACGCCATTCGCCCTTTCGTTCTTGGAAGAAAAAACTGGCTGTTCAACAAGAGCCCTAAAGGCGCGGAAAGTTCTTGCGGTATGTATTCGCTTATTGAAACTGCCAAGCAAAACGGAATTGAGCCTTTGAAGTATTTGCGTGTACTTTTTGAAAAAACACCGATTGCAAATTCGCCTGAAGACTGGGAAACCCTGCTGCCCTGGAATATTTTTAATTCTTAAAAGTTATCAAGTTTCTATTTGTTTTTGACATGTTTTCACCGCTTGTTTTGACGGTTACGAATATACCAGCCCCTGTTGCAGTTACTCCGTCTCCATAGGCATAGGTTACAGTACCATTTTGAGAACCCGCAGCATAAACATTGCCATTGCCATCAACGGCTACAGCTCCAAAACCTGCACTAAAACCAGCCGTTACTGTCCTTACCCAGAGGGCTGTTCCGGATGAATTGTACTTAACCAGTACAGGATTAAAACTTGTACTAGTCCCTGTTGCAGATACTCCGTCTCCATAGGCATAGGTTTCACTACCATTTTGAGAACCCGCAGTATATACATCACCGACGCTATCAACGGCTACTGCGGAAAACATTGCGTAAGCATTAGAACCAGCCGTAATTGTCCTTGCCCATAGTGCTGTTCCGGATGAATTGTACTTAACCAGTACTGGATTAAAATATGTCCCTGTCCCTGCCGCAGTTACTCCGTCACCATAGGCATAGGTTACAGTACCGATTTGCATCCCCGCAATATAAACATTGCCGACGCTATCAACTGCTACTGCGGAAAACCATGCTGAAGCAGAAAAACCTGCCGTAATTGTCCTTGCCCAGAGTGCTGTTCCGGACGAACTATACTTAACCAGTACAGGATTATAACTACTGGTCCCTGTTGCTGTTACGCCG
>WRFK01000201.1 GCA_009778835.1 Spirochaetaceae bacterium | reverse complement strand
TTATTATAATCGCGAAATGGGGGAAGATATAAAGAGATTTTTTGTTTCATTCAAAAATCTTGTTGATCCGGAATCTCTTGCAGATATAAAAATAGAGACAAACAGTCTGGAAACGCAGTTTGCAGAGATCAATCACGATGGTGTTGAATCAAGAAAAGTCAATTTTGATCCGGGAATCCTGAATTTAAGCAGGCTTATTCTTGCTTCAACAAAAGATAATGCGCACAGGATTCCGCTTAGTAAAGGGATATATGGTGAAATTACGCTTCTTTTCCAAAAGGGAAAAGCGCAGCCTCTGCCATGGTCATTTATAGATTATCAAAGCGCGGAATATACAGAAATACTTTTTAAAATAAGAGATATTTATAAATTGGATTTAAAGAAAATATAAAATCAGGAAAAAATCAGATTTTTTTGAAGCAATTTTCTTTTTTTTATGTTTATTAAAATATGTTCCTGATTTTTATACTTCTTATAATTATTGCAGGGTGTGATAATTATAAACAATATGAGATTGAAGTTATAATGCCTCAATTACCCTGCCATATAAAAAATTCTTACAATGATATTAAATTTGAGCTTAAATATCCGGGCAGCTCTTCCGGTACAGAAGCAGCTGGTCCGGGCAGTTCTGTTTATATATATTCATCGTTTCCTGTTTTGCCTGTTGTTGCAACGCCGTATACTAATAAAGGATATATCCCTCTTTATCCTGCAGGAGGAATTTTCCCCGAAAGCGGAAAAGATGGTTCTCTTTTTCTAAAATGGGAAGATGGATTTGCCGCAGAGATAATATATAAAATGGTTAATAATGGCTATAATGTTGAAAGCTTTAATATAGGGAGATTTAAAAACTATTTAAGTGAAAAATCTTCGGGCAATCCATGGATATATGATGAGGAAAATATTATATACGCGCTTTCTTTTAATATTTTTAATGCGAATTTTGTAAAAAAGAAAAACAGCCGCAGAATAGTATTGCATCTCCCTTTAGCTTCAGATAGTAAAAGGTGGGTTCTCTCCAACTTGACAGATCCAAGAATTTTCAAAGAAGAGAATGGAATCCTTATCCTTGATGATATACCGGAACGGAATGTTTTTATTTTATCAGATACAGGAAAAGAGTTTGCACAACTATTTATGGACAGTACTGGATGGCATGCTTATTTTTCTAATTCAGAAGATATATTATCCGGGCGTTGGTAATTTTTTCACATCCGTTTTTTGTTATTAAATAGTTATTCTCAAGCCTGACTCCCCCTGCCAAAGGGTCATATAATCCGGGCTCAATTGCTATAACCATTCCAGCTTTTAAAACTTGTTTATTTTCGCTGCTGATTTTAAAAACAGGGTTTTCATGAACATCAAGACCTATCCCGTGTCCCAATGAATGCGGCATCGAATAATTGGATTGTGCAAAAAAATCTCTGATGTTTTCCGAAACAGCTATTGCAGGGATTCCCGGCTTTAACAAATTCTCTGTTCTGTTTGCAGCGTCGGTTACAAGAGCAATAATTTCTTTTTGTTTATCTGTAAGATTTTTCCCAGTAAGCGTTATTGTTACATCTGTTATATAGCCTTCATACTTAACGCCAAAATCTATTATTGTTGTGCCAATATTTGTAACAGGAGAAGAGGAGGAAGCAGGATAAGGGTGTATTGCCCAGCTTCTTTTGGGGCCTGCAACAATTGTTTCAAAGCCTGTCCCTTCTGCCCCATTTTCCCGTATAAGTTTTTCAATAAGAAGCGCAATTTCTGCTTCGGTAATTTCTCCTGTGTTCAGGGATTTTTTTATATGCTGTTCAAGTTCGTCTATTATTTTGTTTGTTATATTTGCAGCTTCCCTGTAAATCGCAATTTCTTTTTTATCTTTTATTATTCTGTTCTTCCCAAGCATTGAATCTATTCCGTTTTTTCTGCAGAGAATAGTTTTATCGGGCATAAGTTTTTTTAGTTCTTTTATTTCAAGCCAGGACGAGGATCCGGGGAACTCGATTTTTTCTTTTTGCTCTTTTGGCAAATTATTTTTAAGGTATTTCGAAAATTGAGAAGGCGCTTTGCCTGAAAAAATCGAAACAACAGCATTGGAAAAAATTCTGTTAAATTCTGTGTATGGGATTATCTCTGTGCAGCAGGCTTTTTCTTTTGCAAGATTGATATCCCACGGCACAAGTAGTGTTGCCCCTTTCGCGAATATAAAAAGAATTGCATCCTGCGGATGGCCGGTAAGGTATCTTATAGAAGAATTTCTGGTTCCTTCAAAATCTTTTAAAACTGCGGCAAAAATGTTGGCAGAAGAAAGTTGTTTAAATATTTTTTCCTGACGTTCTACAAAAACATTTTTCATTTTACAACAAAATTTACAAGCTTGTCCGGGACAACAATAGATTTAATAACAGTTTTCCCTTCAAGAAGCTTTTTTATTCTTTCATCTGCAACTGCAAGTTTTTCAAGCTCTTCTTTTGCGATCCCTTTTGGAGCGCTTATTTCGCTTCTGTTTTTGCTGTTTATCTGTATTACAATTGTAACAACATCTTCAATGGTTTTTGCGTCATCCCACTGCGGCCATTGCTGCAAAGAGAGAGATGGCTTTTTCCCTACTTTTTCCCATAATTCTTCTGCAATATGCGGCGCATAAGGGCAGAGGAGTTTTATAAAAGTTTTCCACATAGATATATTTATGCGATCTTCTTTGTAGAGGCTGTTGATAAATATCATCATCTGGCTGATAGCTGTATTAAAATCAAGATTCGATGTGTCGTTAGTTACTTTTTTTATTGTTTTATGGAGAAGCTTATCAAGCTCTTCTGCTACAGGGGCATCTGAGAATTGTTTTTCTTCGGTAATTCTCCATACCCTGTCAAGAAATCTGAAAACTCCGGAAATACCTGTTGTTGCCCAAGGCTTTGAAACACTTAACGGACCCATAAACATTTCATACATTCGCATTGAGTCTGAGCCAAAATCTGCTATTACATCATCGGGGTTGATAACATTTCCAAGGGACTTGGACATTTTTACTCCCCCTTCGCCTAAAATCATCCCCTGGTTAACAAGCCTTTGGAAAGGTTCTTTGGTGCTTACAAATCCCATATCATAAAGGACCTTGTGCCAAAATCTTGAATAAAGAAGATGGAGTACTGCGTGTTCTGCTCCTCCAACATAAAGAGCAACAGGCATCCAGTATTTTTCCTTCTCTGGGTCGATCATTTTTTTATCATTATGCGGATCAATAAACCTAAGGTAATACCAGCAGGAGCCTGCCCACTGGGGCATTGTATTTGTTTCTCTTTTCGCAGGAGCATTGCATGTTGGGCAGGTTGTGTTTACCCAGTCGGTAATTGCAGCAAGAGGGGATTCTCCTGTCCCTGTTGGCGAATAACTTTCAACCTCTGGAAGTGTAAGGGGAAGCTGATCTTCTCTTAAGGGGACAATGCCGCATTTTGGGCAGTGAACTACGGGGATTGGTTCTCCCCAGTATCTTTGCC
>WRFK01000200.1 GCA_009778835.1 Spirochaetaceae bacterium | reverse complement strand
GAGATCTTGCTGTTGTACAGGGTATTGTTCTGCTTTTAAGTATAACTATTGTACTTATGAATCTTCTTGTTGATATTACTTATGGATTTCTTGATCCTCGTATAAGAATAAAGAAAGGTGGGAAATAATATGCTAAAACAGGAAAATTTTATTCAGACATTTTTCAGAAAAGTCCCTCCTTTGATATTTATATCTTTATTATGGCTTACTATCATTTTTTTTGTTGCATTATTTCATCAGCAATTAATGCCTATGGATTATCGTGCGACAAATTTGGAAAACAGGTTGCTTCCGCCGGTTTTTATGGGGGGAGATCCTGCCTATATCCTTGGTACCGATGCTCTTGGTCGTGATACTTTAAGCAGACTGATCAGATCGATATTTACAAGTCTTACTGTTGCTTTTATTGGATCTATAATAACAGCTATAGTTGGTACAGTAATTGGATTTATCGCAGCCCATTTTAAAGGTATTGTAGATGAAATTCTTATGACTCTTGTGGACTTTCAATATGCGATGCCATTTCTTATTATGGCGCTCCTTGTTCTTGCTTTTTTTGGTAATAATATTGTACTTTTCGTTATTCTTTTAGGAATACAGGGATGGATGAAATTTGCGAGACTTGCAAGAGGAATGGCTCTTTCTGCGCAGGAGGATGGATATGCTGTTGCGGTAAAGCAGCTTGGAGCATCTCCGGTAAGAATTTACGCAAGACATATTTTCCCGAATGTTTCAAACATTATAATAGTAAATTTCTCGCTTAATTTTCCGGAAAAAATAATAGTAGAAACATCGCTTGGTTTTATAGGGCTTGGAATACAGCCTCCCGAAACAAGCTTGGGTAATATGATGGCTTTTGGAAGAAATTATCTTATGGGCGAGTGGTGGCTTGCTGTAATTCCGGGAACAATTATTTTCCTTACTACACTGGCTATGTGTCTTGTTGGAGACTGGGTTAGGGATAATTTGGATCCTACGGTTGTTAAATAAGTAATAATAATATCAGACAAAAACGATTTTATAAAATAGTAGCGTCTCTATGGTTGGGATCAGGGTTGGCAATAATAGGGGACACTACTATTTATACAGTGCTGCCGCTTTATGTGGGATTAGTTGGAATTTCTCTTTCAGATGCGGGAATTCTAATGGGAATCAACAGAGTGGTGCGTCTGATAACGAATAGTGTTTTTGGATACCTTTTTGATTTTGGAAATCAGAAAAAATTATTTGCTGCGTCTCTGTTTATTGGCGGTATTTCACATATTCTTTTTGGCTTTTTCTCGGGATTTACAATTCTTTTTATTGCAAGAATTTTATGGGGAATAGCATGGTCAGGCATAATTATTGGCGGAACAAGTATATTGATCGAAGAAACTGCTGTTGAAAACAGGGGCAAACTGGTTGGGTTCCATTATTTTTGGATTTCTGTCGGACATATTTTGGGTTCTGTATTTGGAGGTTTCCTTTCAGACAAAATAGGGTTTCAGGCAACAATGGCTGTTAATGGGTTTATTGCTCTTGCCGGCGCTTTTTTTGTTCTTGTTTTTTTGCCCAATGTTGAAACTCATAAAAAAGAAAAAATATCTTTTGCCAATTTTAGAAAAAATTATTCAGTAAAACTGGATTTAACTTTACTGCTATATGCGGCTATTTTGGGTACTTCCCGTTTTGTTTTTGCTTTTGTAGCTTCTTTAATAAGTATTCTTACAAAGGAAAAAATATCTCCATTTATAGTTTTTATAGGGATATCAACTTTAACAGGTTTAATAGGAGGGGCAAAAGCAACTATTGAGACATGCCTTAATCCTGTTATAGGATTTATTGCCGATAAATTTAAAAACAGGCTGTATGTTGTTGTAACAGTTATATTATTCGGAGTTGCGGGACTTTTTGTAGTAACGTTAGCTCCGCCTTATATGACTCTTTTGGGGTTGTTATTGTGCACAGTCCCAACCGGAAGCATAAATGTATTGGTACGAACTCTTGTCGGTGATCATACTGCAGAAAAAAATAATAAAAGCCGGTCAATAGGATTTGTTTTTACAGTCGGAGATTTGGCAAGCGCTATAGGTCCTATTTTCGCTTTTCGCCTTTTAAATTATATTAGTCTTGATACAATTTACCGCTGTTTATCTGTAATATTTATTGCTCTTGTAGCGGCAATAATAGTTTTTATATATAAAGAAAAACCAAATCCTGCTTCACGTTAGTTATAAACATAACGCTTTTTAAATTCCTTTTTTTATATTTCCTTTTGATGTAGTTTTGAATAATTTTGTAATTTTAATTTTATTGCCGGAACTTGGATTATCCAGATAGTTTATAAAAAGTTCTGTAATTGCAGGTATTGTGCTGGAATTATGCTCAGCAAAGCTAAAGCTTCTTAAATCTATAATAAAGTTTGATATTTTGTTTATACCTGCAGGTTTCATGCCTGGATGGTTCGTGCCTGGAGGGTTATTGCTGTTTGCTGCGCGACTGTTTGCGGTAGGGTGGGGTTTGCTATTTTTAACAGCAGAAACAATCTCAAGCGCTAATAAAAAATTATTGTCATATAGTTCTGTATAATTCCATTTTCTTTTGTATATTTTTAATCTTCTGCCATTTATTTCATCCAGAACACCTTCCCCACAGCAATTATAGTAACAACTGCTATCGCTTGTTTTTTTTCCACATTTATACTCAAGCAGGCATTGCCTTGTTGTCATAAGTTTTACTGCGGAATATATAAAACAGTATAGCGGCAATTCTGCTTTTTCTGCCAATAGTTTTATTTGCTCAAGTGAAAGTTCAAGAGATACTATTGCACCTCTGCAATCCGATATTTCTGAAAACAGTTTTAACGCAAGAGTGTTTGTGATATTTAAAAAAGGGCCTGCAATCCACTCTTTGCCGGACTCCAATATTGTTTCTATAAAAGATGTATTATTTAAAATGATTTTATTATTGCAGTTTTTTATAAGCTGTTTATATTTTTCTTCTGCACTATATTCAATTACACTTGGAAAGAAAAGGGTAAAACTTTTATCTATATTGGTATTATTTGTTGGATCATTGACTTCCAGTATTATATCGATTTTTTCTTCGTATAGTGATTTTAGTTTTTCTGCTATAGCACTATTGTCAAGAAAAACAGAGAGCCTGCTGTTGTTGTTGCCATTCTGACAAAGACCGTCATCCCCGCTTACCCCGTCATCTCGACAAAGCCCGTCATCCCGACTAAAACCGTCATCCCCGCTTGCCCCGTCATCCCGACGTAAGGAGGGATCCACTCCCGTCATCCCCGCATTGCCATCTGTGACGAAGGCATCAACACAGTCCAGTGGCACGGTCGCAACAGAACAAGCGGGGCATCGCCCGACGCCATCCCCGTCATCCCGACAAAAACTGTCATCCCCGCTTGCCCCGTCATCCCGACAAAGACCGTCATCCCGACAAAGGAGGGATCCCCGCATTGCGCTGCCGTAATAATGTTTCAGAAAAATATCTTTTCCCGGAGAATCTATGGT
>WRFK01000199.1 GCA_009778835.1 Spirochaetaceae bacterium | reverse complement strand
AAGGAGTAGAAGCTGCATTTATAGATATCAAGACCCCTTCAACAACACTGTTAATTTACAAATTTATGAAATTTTCAAAATATACTCCGGATACCTTTATAAGCAAATTGATTTTCCTTGGCATCTGCACAGATACAGGTTTTTTCAGACATCTTGAAGAACACTCCGAAGAGACTTTTCGTCTTGCAGGAGAGCTAACTGAACTTGGAGCTTCTCCAAATAAAATATTTTATGAAGTATATGGCAACAAATCTCTTGGATCACGAAATTTTCTTAAAATTATGCTTTCCAGTATGCAAGTTTTTTTCAATGGAAAACTTCTTGTTGTTTATGAAACAATCGCAGATCTTAAGCATTACGACCCAATTGACAGAGACAATGATATGGTCTACCAGATACTTCTTGGAACTAACGAAGTAAAAATTGTAGCATTATTTAGAGAAGATGAAACAAATAAATGCAGCGTAGGTCTTAGAACAACTGCGAATATTGATCTTGCAAAAATTGCATCTGATTTTGGTGGCGGAGGACATAAAAAGGCGTCCGGTTATACTGTAAATACAACAATTGAGAATGCAATATCTGCTTTTGTTTCCTATACTGAAAAACTTTTAACTTAGGACCTGGCTAAAAATAGTCAGCATCATTTTGCAACAAGTCTTTGAGTTTCCAGGGCGATCATAAGTTCTTCGTTAGTTGGGACTACTAAAATCTTTACAGGTGATTCATCTTTGGAAACAATTCCTTCCCCTTTTGTTAATTTATTTTTTTCTGCATCAAGATAAGCCCCAATAATAGAAAGACCTTTACAGATAATTTCTCTGGTTAATCCGGAGTTTTCGCCTATACCACCTGTAAAAATAAGAGCATCCAGCCGTCCTTCAAGCTCTGGTGTCATTGCAGCAATAAGTCTCTTTGCTGAATGGGCAAATACTTTTAAAGTGAGTTTGGCCCTATAATCTCTTTTTCTTACTGCCTCTCTTATTTCTCTCATATCAGAAGATATGCCTGAAATACCAAGAAAGCCTGATTTTTTATTGATAATATCATTCACTTGTTCGGGTGTATATCCGAGCTGCTGGATCATATATAAAATAATGGCAGGATCAATATCGCCTGTTCTTGTTCCCATAGGAAGACCTGCAAGAGGGGTAAAACCCATTGTAGTATCCACAGAAGCTCCTCTTTTGATTGAAGCAATAGAAGCTCCGTTTCCAAAGTGACAGGTTATACAGTTAAATTGATTGTATGGAATATTCAGTAATTCCGCAGCTTTTAATGAAACATATTGATGTGATGTTCCATGGAAACCATATCTTCTGATTTTATATTTTTCATAAAATTCATAAGGAAGAGGATAAATATATGATTTAGGAGGTATGGTTGAATGAAATGCAGTGTCAAAAACAGCAACATTGGGAACACCGGGCAACACTTTTTCAATTGTTTTTATACCCTCAAGATTATGCGGGTTATGCAGCGGCGCCAGAGAAATACACTCTTCAATAATTGCTTTAACTTCGGGAGTTACAATCTCGGATCGGGTTATTTTCTCGCCGCCATGTACTACCCTATGCCCTACTGCATTAATATCTGTAATATTTTTTATACTTTCCAAAACACCGGTTTCTGAAATAATTGTATCAAGAATAAACTGGATGCCATCATTATAATTTTTAATTACTTTTTGAATTGTCTTTTTCTCATCATTAGCAGAAAAAGTCATAGAACTGTCATCCATTCCGATTTTTTCTATTAACCCTTTGCATAGCAGTTTTTTTTCTGTCATTTCCCATAAATTGTATTTTATAGAAGAACTTCCGCTATTAAGAACCAGAATATTCACAAAAAACCTCCTGCGTATGCGAAAAAATACAGAACCTTCCGCATTTATATTTTTACAAATTTTATATTAATTTAGATTGAATTCTGACAAGCAAATGTTCAACATCCGAACGCACATCCTGCGGTATATCAAGAGTTTGAATTAAAAAAATAAGTTTTTCTGCAACCTGGTAATCTTTCAGGTTAATAAAAGTATATATTAATGCATAAATTGCTTTATAGTCTTCCGGCTTTTTTTCTCTGGCAGCTTCGAGAAACTCTTTTGCTTTTTTATAGTCCCGTTTAAGGATATTTAATACCCCTATATTTCTTTTTACAGACCAGTTTTCAGGCTCAAGCTTTACAGCCATTTCAAGAGCATATGATGCTTTATCAAGCATATTTTTTCTCATCCAGGCGCATCCCAACGCCTCCCAGGCAGCGGCATTGTATTCATTCTTGCTAAGACAATAATTTAAGGCTTTTATAGCCTTATCATTTTCTCCGCTTTCTGTAAGGGCAATTCCAATGAGACATACTGCTTCATTGTTATCGGGTTCATCTTCCAGAAATTTATTTAAGAGATCCTTTGCATCTGCGTATAAACCCTGTCCGATAAGAGATTCAGCAATCTCTATTATTTCCATGGTACAAATATATCATAAAATCAGAGAAAATCAAAGTATTAAAAAAACAAATATTTAAGAGCAAAATAAGCTTTTATACAAGAATTGGAGGAGGGAAAAAATAGGAGCTGTCCGAGAAGTATGATTTTTGAATTTTTCTTTTATAAAAATTCAAATCGATTGCTAACAATTCCTGCTTTTTTGTATTCTTATACGCAGAAACGAATAAAAATCATACTTCTAAACTTATTGGACAGCCCTTGCAAAAGTCTCTTTTAAGACAGCTTTATGATAGGATCATTTTCCTTAACATTGTTTCCTGGCACAAAATATATATCAGCAACTGTTCCTGCCTGGCGGGCCAATATTTCTATATCCATTTTCATTGCTTCCATAACTACAACAAGCTGGCTTTCCTTAACAACATCTCCCTTGGAAACCTTAATTTGTTTAATAATACCTGTCATGGGAGCTATTATATCTCCGGCTCCTGCTATGGGAGTAGCAGCCGCAGGTGCTGCAGGTGCGGCTGTAGGAGCCTGAACCGGCGCAGCTGCTACCGGCGCTGCCTGAGGTCTTTGTTTTGGTTTTGAAGATTCAAGAAGATTTACAAGAATGCTTTCTCCATCTCTTTCTATCTTAAGAACATCTCCATCACGTTCAACATCAACACTAAATTTTTTTCCATCAAGTTCAAATTTAATATTTTTCTTCATAAGTATTACTCCGTTATGCTATTCTTAGCCTTTTCTGAACTCTTGGAAAAGTTACCCAAGGCTCTTGTTTCTCACTTGCAGAATGGGTCCATGCCATAGCGCTAACATGCGACTCTTCTTCAAGATATGCTGCCATAGCAGCAATTATCCAATTAATATCAGCAGTTTTTATCATATTGTTCTCGCCATCGCCGCTCCATGCGGTTGCTGCTACAGAAGCTTCAGATGGTTTAGCAACACTTTTTCCTGCTTTATTCTTGTTAATATTTTTTTTAACTATACTTATTATAATGGCCAAAACCAATAAAACAGATAAAAATATTACACCTGAATAGTTTATCTCTACCATTT
>WRFK01000198.1 GCA_009778835.1 Spirochaetaceae bacterium | reverse complement strand
TTATGAAAAAGCAGCTGAGTGCAGAGATATTCTCTCTTCGCTTGGCGCTCTTATTGAAGAGCAGAAAGTTCAGGATTTTAGCACAGAAAAAAAAGATTTTGTTTCGCTTTTATCAAATGGGATAAATTGTGTAATAGTAGTCCTGCAGATGAGGGAAGGAAAAATCTCCGGAAAATCTGCTTTTAGTTTTACCAGTTATTCGGATAATGAAGAAAATATGAGCCGTTTTCTTATTCAATATTATAGCGATTATTTTACAGGAATAGAAAAGCCTGTTTTCCCTGATAAAGTCCTGATAAATATTGTTCCTGAAATCGCTCTTTTAAAAAAGTTTTTTCTTGATAAATTTCAAATCGATTTTCATGGATCTGCTCCTGAGAATGAAAAAGAAGCCTCCATAATGAGAATGGCAGAAGAGAACTGCCGTCTTGAGCTTTTGAGAATAGAAAAAGAACTTACCTATTCCGATGCTCTTGAAAAAATCAAAGAGTCTCTTGGATTAAGCAAGATTCCGTTACGGATCGAAGGATTTGATATTGCTCACCTTGATGGCCATAACACAGTTTCTTCCATGGTCTCTTTTTATAATGGGAAACCTGATAAGCCTGAATACAGAGTTTTTAAGATAAAAAGTTTGCAGGATAGAGTGGTTGATGATTATGCTTCGATAAGAGAAGCTGTTGCCAGAAGATATACACGGCTTAAAAATGAGCAGCTTCCAATGCCTGATCTTATTCTGATAGATGGGGGAAAAGGGCAGCTTAATGCAGCAAAGGGAGTTCTTGAAGCACTTGATATCAATGATGTTAATGTAGCTTCCCTTGCAAAGCAGGAAGAACTTTTATTTACTCCATGGAGGGATGAGCCCATAAAACTTGAGGAAGGGACTTTGCCTTTACGGATATTGCAGCATGTGCGGGATGAGGCTCACAGGTTTGCTACAACATTCAATAAAAATATGAGGAAGAAAGAGCTTTCTTTTTCTTTGCTTGAAGAGATACCCGGCATAGGAGCAGAGCGGAGCAAAAAAATACTGATGGAATTCGGCAGTGTGGATAATATAAAGAACAGCGATAGTTACTCGCTGTCGGAAAGAGCCAAGCTCCCCCTGAAAGTAGCAGAAACCGTGATCGAATATCTAAGGGATAACGAAGTTAATCCCGAAGGTTTATGAATAGATTTACTTTTGCTCCACAGCACCATTCGGGACAACAAATAACCCTCCTGTCATTGCGAGTCGCTATTAGGCGACGAAGCAATCCATTTCCAAAATTGGAACGTATGAATGTTTTAAAGAATTGAACTGGTGAAAATTTTTGACCAGTTCAATTTTCTCTTTTTTACTTACGGTAATAATATATCCTTTTGGAAACTTATCTGGATTATTTTTTACTGCTTGATTAACTTCTCTGGTTTCTACTCCATATAAAGAAGCAACATCGCAGTCTAACAAAGCTTTTATTCCACGGATTTCAACTATTTTTATCACAAATTTATAGATCATTTTTAAGCATGAAGAGAACAATACCAATTTTACTACATTGACATTGTCTTTTTTCCGCTCTATACTTAATCGTGATTAAGTTAATCATGTTTAAGCAAAGGAGCAACCCATGTTTGCAGGGCGGGAGAAAGAATTAGAAGAACTTGAAAGACTCCATAAAGCAAAAACGTATCAAATGGTTATTATTTACGGAAGACGCAGGATAGGGAAAAGTACTCTTATTGCACAATTTATACAGGATAAACGAGCTATTTTTTTTACTGCTGCTGAAACTGATTCAAAACGAAACCTTGAATCATTTAGCCGGTCAATTATGAAACTCAGAGGAATTCAGGGAGAAGCAGCTTTCTCAAGCTGGGAGCAGGCCTTTGATGAAATAGCAGCTTTGGCAAAAAAACCTCTTATACTTGTAATAGATGAGTATCCATATCTTGCGCAGGCTGAGAAAAGTATTTCATCAATTCTTCAGTATTACTGCGATACTGCTTTTAAAAACATCCCCATAATGATTATTCTTTGCGGCTCTTCCATGAGTTTTATGGAAAATCAGGTGCTGGGTTATCAAAGCCCTATTTACGGACGAAGAACTGCCCAAATGAAGATCGAGCCTTTCACCTACAGAGATTCATCAGCCTTTGTGCCAAAATATACCATTACCGACAAAGCCCTGGTGCATGGCATTACCGGCGGTATCCCAAAATATCTTGAGCTTTTTGATAATTCCCTCTCTGTAAAACAAAATATCATAAAACTTTTTCTATCCAACTCAGGATTCTTATATGAAGAGCCGTCCAATCTTTTAAAACAGGAATTGCGGGAACCAATAAAGTACAATTTGATTATCGAAGCTGTTGCCAAAGGCGCTTCCCGCATGAATGAGATTGCCACAAAAACAGGAATCGAAACCAGCGCTGTCTCTAATTATATCACTTACTTAATTTCCTTAGGCATTATGCGCAAAGAAACAGCTTTGACCGAGGAGAAAAACAAAAAGAAAACATTATATACTCTTTTGGACACGATGTTTGTATTCTGGTATCGTTATGTGATGGGAAATGGATTTGCCATTCAAACCGGAGATGCCGAGTCCCTCTATGACCATGAGGTAGAACCAGACTTAAACCGGTTTATGGGAAAAATTTTCGAAACCATGTGCTGTGAATATATTTCCATACTCAATAGTCATAAAAACTCCTCCCTCCCTTTCAAGATTAGGCAAATAGGACGCTGGTGGGGCACTAATCCCATAACAAGAAAAGAAGAGGAAATTGATATTGTTGGCATCAATGATAAACTTTCTTCTGCTGTTTTTTGCGAATGCAAATACCGGAACGAGCTTATGGATATTCAGACGCTCAATGCGCTTGTAGATAAGACAGAACAGTGGCAATATAATCACAAGTACTATATTTTGTTTTCCAAAAGCGGATTTACAAAGGGACTTCAAAATGCAGCGCAAAATGCTAAAAACATCCAACTCATAAGTCTTAGAAATATGTATGAATTACTATAAGAAAAATAACACACATCCAGCCTTGTCACAAACAATATAAACACTGATAAATGTTTTGCAGTCACAAATTGTGACTGCAAATGATAAATAAAAGCAGGTTTTGACATAGAAATTTGCAAAAAGTGTAATACATATACCATATTCCATGGAATTGCGTGCTAATTTGCACATATTTCTTGCTTTTTAGTTTAAGCTTCTATATAATTAGGTAAAGCTAGTAAAAGGAGCACAAATGGAACGCTTTGCTTTTAGGAAACTTGAAGAATGGAAAAACTCACAAGACCGCAAACCATTGGTCCTCTACGGCACAAGGCAAGTAGGCAAAACTTGGCTTATGAAAGAGTTTGGGAAACAACGCTATAAAAGCGTTGCATATATCAGCTTTGATAGTAATCCTGTATTAAAAAGCATTTTTTCCAAAGGATTTGAAATACCCCGCATAATAGAAAAACTTTCTATTGCTGCAGATATAAAGATAACTCCCGAAACTCTTATTATTTTTGATGAAATACAAGAAT
>WRFK01000197.1 GCA_009778835.1 Spirochaetaceae bacterium | reverse complement strand
TAGCATTTTTAAAAGCACATCTTTTCCAAATTCAGTATGTGCAAGCTGTCTCCCTTTAAATCTAATAGTAACTTTTACTTTATTTCCTTCATCAAGAAACTCTTTAACATATCTTGTTTTAAACTGCAAATCGTGAGTTTCTATTAGCGGCTGCATCCTAACTTCTTTGATCTTTATTAGCTTTTGCTTTTTTCTGGCTTCTTTTAATTTTTTCTCCTGATCAAAACGGAATTTCCCAAAGTCAAGAATTCTGCATACAGGAGGAACTGCCTGTGGAGCAACCTCTATAAGATCAAGCCCTTCTTCTTTTGCTTTTGCAAGAGCCTCTGCTATTGGAAAAACACCAAGTTGTTCTCCCTCCACACCAAGAAGTCTAACTTCTTTTACACGGATAGCTTCATTTATCCGTAGCTCTTTTTCTTTTGCAGCCAATCACACCTACCTTTATAAATATTTCAAAAAAATATACCACTTCAAAAAAAAAGAGTCAAATGGTTATTGATAACAGCCAATCCTTTATAACAGATTGTGTAAGCATGATACCATAAAATTACCCCTTAACGATAGTTGCAAAAACAATTAATAGAGAATAAAATCTGGCATAATGTTATTATTTTTACTCCTTATTTTTCCAATAGCTTCAATATGGCTAATTTCAGACGATTTGTTTCTTAAACAGATAATTCTTGATCTTAGAGACTATTTTCTGTTTGGAATTTTGTTTTTTATCCCTTCTTTGTTCTTTGTTAATATTTTTGTAAGCTTTTTAAGCCAAACCTATACTACTTTGAATATATATTTTTACCATTTATTTGTGGATTACTTCTTTTATCAGTTTTTTTGTATTTTGACATGCATATTAAGGTTTAGAAATGTGATGTGCATAGGCACCGGTGAAGGAATAACCCATTATTTTCTTTTTATGGCAGGTTTTTACACTGCTTTTACCTTCTATTCTGCTATCAATAACTATAACAGCGCGGATTTATACACACTTTTTATTAGGCCTGTTGCTCTTTTGATAATGGCAGCCTATGCATCGGTTTTTATGGCATTAAGAGATGCTGAAACAGGTATTATAAAACATCTGTTTTCTGTTTTACTCTCTATTTTCCCCGGTATTTTAGCTTTAGTGCCATTTTTCTTTTATACAAGATCTCTGTTCTTTTGTTTTCTTATAATTTTTGTAATGGCTATTCCCGGGTTCTATTTTTTGCGTAAAAATAGAAGTAGATAGCCGAAGGCGTCCCTAAAAAACTTTTATATATCATTTTATCCAGAAAAGAGTTGTTCACTTTAATTATTCGTTTTATTATATTAGTAGTATAGTTGTCTATACAGCTAGTGTTATTATGGTAAAATTTTGAATATTAAACAGATCTGGAGGAAAGAAATGGGATGTTGTAACAAAGATAATAATTTTGAAAAAGCCTTGGAAGTAGGGCGCCCGCCAAACATAAAAAAACTTTTTCCAAATTCAAGGGCTCTTATTGTAAGCGGTAAGGTTATTGACAGAGCAATGATCGCCAAGGGAAAAGCAATGACAATTGCTGCCAATGGAAGAAGCAGTTTTGTTATTAAAGGGACCTTAATGGCAGCTCAAAAGGCAAATGCCGCTGTAATAATCGAGATTGCAAAGTCTGAAGGGGGATCTTCAAGCTACTGCCCAATAAGTTACTGGAATATGGCAATGTATGTTGACCAGCTCTGTAATGAACTTGGCATTACTATCCCTGTTGCTGTTCATGCAGACCATTACGGAATCAAGAGCGATAAAGATATTGCAACTGCAAAAGTTGAAATTCCAAGTATGTTTGATGCAGGAATTACTTCAATAGCAATTGATGCATCACATCTTCCCGAAGACAAAAACCTTTTTGCAAATATCGAACTTTCCCAATTTATACCTGCATGGGCAGGCCTTGAAACAGAAGTTGGAGAAATAAAAGGGGATCAGGGGCTTTCAACACCTAAAGAAGCTGTTTTCCAGATTGCAGGACTAAATGCAAATGGCATATTCCCCGACTGGATTGCTTTGAATAATGGAACAACACATGGAATCGAAGAAAGAGATTCGGGAATTCAGGTTGAACTTACAGCAGAAATCCACAAAGCGCTTGAAAAATACAATATGTCAGGAGCGCAACACGGAACTTCAGGCAATAGTTCAGAAAAACTCAGAGCAATTGCTCAGCAAACCCATACAACAAAAGCAAATGTTGCAACAGCGCTTCAAATGATCTCATGGGGAGTTGAAGTAAATGACTACGGCAATGCAATTATAGACAAAGACGGAAATTTTACAAAAGTAAAAGGTAAAGGGGCTTCCGAAGAGATGTGGGCTTCTGTTGTTGCTTATGCAAATGAAAAAGGTTGGAAAAAAGGTGACTACAAGAAACTCAATCTTCCTTTTGAAAATAAATTTTGCGGACAGACAAAAGAAATAAGAGACAGAATGGCAAAAGATGTTGAGGACTTTGTATATGGCATACTTGTAAATGTTTTTAATGCAAAAGATACTGCTCCTCTTGCAATCGATGCGATTCTTAAAGCAGGCTCTTATGATCTTGGACCAAAAGCCAAAAAAGTAGAGGATGCCGCAGAGTGGACTTCAGCTAAAATTACAGAAAAAGCAGCAAAGTTATCTACAGATAAAGGCCCTGCAGGAAATTTTGACGACTGATCATTTTAATATATGCCCCCATAGAGGGGCATTTTAAATGCTTTTTACAAAAAAATTAAAACTATTACACGAAAAGATATTTCTTACTCAGATATTTTTGCCTTTTCTTATTACGGCAATTGCGATTTTTACAATTATTCTCACTTTTTTAATTTTCACGCAGAGAATCCTGTTTATTTATGACCCCTATACAATAAAAATTTCAAATTACAACATTTCCCAAATAAAAAGAGCAGGAATCAGAAATAACCTTTTTATTAAGCCCATTAAAGCAAAATATGAGGATTTCCATGAAATTTTTGAAAAATTGAGTGAAAGAGAAAAAGGAAAAAAGCTTATTATAAGCGCATATCTTTATTCAATGCTAAAAGATATTGAAGAGTATAAAAATTTTTTTAATAATAGCCAAATATATATTTATGGCCCTCTTTTTGACTATGAACAAAACAGCGATCCAATAACTGTTTCCACTTCTATATCAAATAAAACAAAACTTAAATATTTTCTTAAAGAATGCAATAATCTTATTTTTTTTCTGCCAGACCCAATATATGAGAAAAGAGATTTTATTGAACCTGAAAACACTCTTATATCGCTATTAACAGAAAACTTTTATTCCCTAAAAGAGAATGGCAATGTTATAAAGCTGCCTCTTTCTCAAAATATGGAAAAAAACAGTGTTATTTTTGAGAGTAGCTCAATAATTGTTTTATGCTTAAGAAAAATATCGCATGGCAACAGAAGCTTAATTACAGAATCTGGAGGAAAAGTTGTTTTTTTTGACTATATTAACAGCCGCAATCTAAAAAACACCCTTTATTTATACAAAGATGATTCTTTTTCCACTTCTCTAAGTTA
>WRFK01000196.1 GCA_009778835.1 Spirochaetaceae bacterium | reverse complement strand
TTGCCTTTACAAATTATTTTTCCATTGGAATCAACAAAAGAATTTATAATACCGTCTGTTACAAATACTATTTCCCCGGCTTCTACTGTGGAGTTTTGTATAAATTTTGCCATTACCCCTTTTCCTGCTTTTACAGAACCGTTTTCATTACAGTTAATACCCTGATGGACAATTACGTTACCCACTGCGTCTATTATACACTTTCCGACATTTCCTTTTATTTCGATATTACCTGTTGCTTTGACAGAATATCCATCTTCAACATTCCCGGTTACCATAACTGTGCCAAGAAAGTGAATATTTCCTGTTGCGATACTTACATCCCCATCAACAAGATGAACACTTTCAACAGTAATTTTTTCGTTCAAAAGAAGCACCTGCCCGTTAGCAGCAGCAATAGCCTTAAGTCCATCTATTCTAACATTATTGCCTATTTTAAATTCTTTTTCACGCCCATCTCTTGCTTCAATAGCATTACCTGTTATAGTTCTTCCTTTGATCCCTTTTTCTGCCTGCTTCTTTTCCGCAAGGACTTGTCCTTCTACAACATTCTGGATAAGGCTTTTGTCTTTAAAGTCAACTTTACCATCCTTCTCTTTCAATAATGCGGAAGTCCCTTCTGTATTAAAATTATAAGTTATTTCAGCGTCTGCTCCATGCACTGGTTGTAAACCTTCTGCCACAAGAAAACCTGTTCCATAAAAAGGATGGTCAAGAAAATCTTCAAGGTTTTTTTCATTTACTCCAAAAACAACCATATTGTTTTTTAAAAATGATAAAATAGTTTCTTTCTCTAAATCACTGCCGCCATCACCCGGAGGAGTAAGTGTGATGTATGCTTTCATATCATTTTCTTCTGTTCTTAGGGAAACAGTGGTATTATTACCGGTTTTGGGAGTATATGAACCAACCTTTACAGTCATACCATCCGCAAGTTTTACAATTTGTGAAACAAGTGATTTATCAAAATCAGTTATGTTTTTGGTATTAATCTTATAAAGGGCCTGTTCAAGCGTAGCTTTTTTTCCTTGACCTTCGGGCGGGTTAACTTTTAGAAAAGCTTCTCCCCTGTATAAATTGAGAACAACCTCTCCGTCTTTGTCTTTTATCTCATTTTCAACAAATTCATCTGTGCCGAATTCCTCTATATTTGAAATGCTTTCTTCTTTCTCTTCTGTTTTGTAAACAACGAGAGTATAATTTTTTTTCCCTAATCCAAAAAAACCTTTCATCCCTTTTATTATTAATTCATATTCCAGATGGGAAACTGCTGTATTAAGTTCTATTGCCGCCTGTTCAAGACACTCTTCCACTGAAGGCGCTGATATCTGCACTGATTTGATGTTACTATCTTTTTCAGCCAGATTCTTCATATAGTGTTTGAATTCATCAAGCGTAAGGGTCTCTTTCATTATTTACATAATTCCTTTTTTAAGACTGGTTAACTTTGCCCTAAGCCTAAGTATTGCTTTTGTATGAAGCTGCGATATTCTGGATTCTGTTACATCCAGAACTTTTCCTATCTCTTTTAAAGTAAGATCTTCATAATAGTAAAGAACCAGCACTTTTTTTTCTTTGTCGGGCAGTTCGCTAATTGCCTGGACAATTACTTTTTTAATCTCTTCCCTTTCAACAATGGTGTCGGGGTTAAGGCTTTGAGAAGATTCTACACTGTCAACAATCGAAACTTTATCATTGTCCTCACCTGTGTACCACAAGTCATTCAAAGAGAGTATTGATGATGTACTTATTTTATGAATATTTTTATGGAGTTCCTCAATGGGAATTCCCATCTTTTCCGCAATTTCAGCATCGCTGGCAGAGCGTCCAAGATTAGCCTCAAGATGGTAAACAATTTCTTCAATCTCTCTTGTTTTTTGTCTTACAGACCTTGGCACCCAGTCGATCGACCTGAGCTCATCATAAATTGCTCCTCTTATTCTGGTTACTGCATAAGTTTTAAATTTAACATGTTTTTCAGGATCAAATTTTTCGATTGCATCAAATAATCCGAACACTCCAAAACCAACAAGATCATCGAATTCAACGTTATATGGCATTCCAATTGCAACTTTTCCCGCAACATATTTTACAAGCGGAGCATATTGCTTAATAAAATAGTCTCTTAGTTCAGTTTTTTTCTCTTTCTTATATTTTAACCATAGTTCATGTTCTTCTGCTTCTAATACTTCTTTTTCTGTCATAATTTACCCTTTATTATCATCTCTTGTCAGAACTGTTTTTATAGCTTTAGCGATTGTCTGAGGATTAGCATTCTCCCCCAGCGAATTTAATATTTCGGTTTCCCTTTTACTTGCAGATGATACCGGCGCATCTACATTGCCAAAAAGATCTGCATTTGAATCAAGAGCCGGCATTAAGCCGTTACTGTTTGAATTATCATTCATGACTTCAATTACTTCGTCATCATTTGTTTTAATATCTAAAGAACTAATATCCCCAAGAGCATCTTCTTCTACCTCTTCAACAAGATTTTCCGCATGTGAGCTTCCATTAGTCTGGCTTTCAGGAGATAGAGAACTCTTTTCATCATCAAGATTTATGCCTGAGTCTTTTGATTCGTAGGGATTTTCTTTATCAAACACTATATCCACACTATTGGGAGCAGGAGCAGAATCAGGGTCAATATCCTGTTCAGACTGATTTTCTCCAATATCGGATGCCGGGATTTCTGAAACAATTTTTTTAATTATATAAGATGCCCCTGATATCAATGCAGAGAGAATTAATGTACCTAAAAAGGATCTTTGCAGTATTGTAAAGAATGAATTACCGCCTATTATTCCCAAAAGCGCCAGGAATAGAAAGATTGAGGCAGAAATAGTTATTAAATTCCTCAATTTAGGCAATAAAATCCCCTCCTTATATTAGATTATTTTAAAAAAGTATAGCAGTCAAGCTATTTATATTATCCATTTTTTGATATCAACTTTTTCAAAAAGTTTCCAACCCCGCTTCCTTCCTGATATTCTATATTTTCAAGCCTGCTTACTATATGTTTCAGGCATATTGCAGCTTTACATTTTGGATCAGATACTATAAAAGGCTTCTGTTTTAGTACTGCATTCTGCACAATTTGGTCATCATAAATATATCCAAGATAGTCAATTTTTGTATTTAAAAATTGCCCTACAATACTTACAACCCTATGCGCTACTCTTTTAGCCTCTGTTACAGACTTTACCCTGTTTACTACAAGTTTTATTGCTATTTTGCTATCTATAAGCTCTGTAGTTATTATTTTTATTGTTCCATACGCATCTGTTATGGCAGTTGGCTCAGGCGTTGTTACTATTAGCGCCTCATCTGCTGCTGCAATAAAACCAAGCACATTATTGGATATACCTGCGCTTGTATCAATTATTATTATATCTGCAAATGAAAGCTCATTCATTTCAGCTATGAAACGTTTTCTTTCTTCATCATCCAGGTTTGCAATTTTTGAAAAACCTGATGCGCCTGCGATAAAAGATATGCCAAATTTTGTATTTATTATTATATCTTTCATTGGTTTATTATTTTTTATAAGATTA
>WRFK01000195.1 GCA_009778835.1 Spirochaetaceae bacterium | reverse complement strand
TTTGAAACAGTTTTTCTTTTTTCAATATCTTCGTTGGGATCGCCAAGTTCCAGATAAATAGAGAAATGTTCTTTTGCTTTTTCAAAATTATGTCTGTTAAAATAAAATTTTCCCGCATAGTAGTGGGTATTTTCTGATGAATCAATGGTGAGCGCTTTTTTATACAGATCAAAAGCTTTATCAAAAAATTTATTGCTTTCAGCGCTATCATTCTCAGATAACAGAGATGCTTTATGTTCATATAAAAGCGCCATGTTTATAATATTTATTGTGTTATCAGGTTCAAGTCCTTCTACTGCAAGAAAAATCTCTTCTGCTGTACTAAAGTCATTGTTTCTTGCTTTTTCTACCCCTGTATCAATAAGCTGTTCTTTTAGTTCAGGTTTTACTGCAGATATAAATTCTCTGTAATAATTGATATGTTGAAAATCTCTGTGAAATGCCAGAATTTGAAGCATTGCTGCGATTATTTTTTCCCAGGAAAGCTCGGCAAGGCTCCCTTTTTCAATTGATTCATCTTTTTCTATAGGCAATGGAATTTCCGGATCAATATTAAATCCGTTTATTTCTCCTGCCAGTTTTTCAGGGATTTTTATAAAAACTATTTCATTCACTTAAATACCTATCTTTATTTTTGTTGAGCCGGAGGTTGCGCTGCTACAGCAGCCTGTCCTGCAGCCGGAGTCTGTCCTGTGCCGGCAGCTTGCCCTGCAGCCGGAGCCTGTCCTGTGCCGGCAGCTTGCCCTGCAGCCGGAGGCTGCTCTGCTACAGCAGCCTGTCCTGCAGCCGGAGGCTGCTCTGCTACAGCAGCCTGTCCTGCAGCCGGAGGCTGCTCTGCTACAGCAGCCTGTCCTGCAGCCGGAGGCTGCTCTTTATCCTGAGTTGTTTTAAGATAATTTTCAATGCTCATTTTAAAACTTACAGGAATTGTTTCAGGGATAAGCTTTATGCCAATGAATACAACATCATTTCTTCCTGTAATATCATTTATTCTTACTATTTGGCCTTTAATTTGCCAGTCATTGGTTGCTGAGTTAAATTTTACAATCAATTCTTTATTTAAATGAAATTTAAAAGCCTTTACCCCAATTGCCATTATACCGGAAGCAGAAAGATCTACAACTACGGCTTTTCTTGGTATATTTTCAATAATAAGACTTAAATCTCTTGATGTGAACCCAAGTGCAATATAATTGTTATTATTGATTATTATACGGAAATCCTTCCGTTTCTGGAAATTTATATTTGCTTCAAGCAACTGCCCAAGTATTATTATAAGATCATCGGGTGGGCGCTGGGTATATGATAAAAATGCATAATTTAAATCAGATCCTCCCTCTGTATATGCGCTATATCCTGTTACTTTTGCGTTTATAAAAAATGAGATTATATCGTGTTTGTTTGGAACATTAAATGCAAGCCGCAAAGAAACAAGGCCACCGGTATTTTTTACTTTTGATATAAAATTATCTCCGGTATTTACAATAACTCTCCCTTTATTCATTGAGGTTGAGTATAAAAGGCATTTTTTTTGACTTCCGCCAAATCTTATAAATGTTTCTTTATGACTAAAAAGCGTTGTGGATACAATATCTTTTGTAAAAGTTATATCTATATCATTATAGAGTTCATATAATTTTGATATTTGAAAACCTGTTAATATTGACATACAAATAATGATATTATTTAGCCTATATAAGTGTCAATGATATTCAATATCAATAACACTTATATAGTTTTATTGGTCAAATTCCCAGATTATTAGAATCCCTAAGTAAAACCAGGCTTTATTTTCTAAGTTTTTCCAGCGCTGTTCTGGCTGCTTGTATAACAGCAGTAGACCATGTTGGAATAGTCGTGACAATTATAAGCTCTTCCTGCGCAGCAGGATTTCCGCTGTTCCCAAGAGCATTTATGGTTGCTATTACTGTTCTTCTGTCAATATATGGGGACATCCCTTCGCTCTGTTTTTTATTTTGGTCTTTAAGATATTTTGTTAATGTTTCAACAGCTTCTTTGCTCTTAAAGGTGCCTAATGTTTCAATTACAGTAAGCTTTTCACTTATATCATAATTATCAAAAAGAACCCGCTCCATGTAAGGCACAGCCTCTATATCTTTGTATGAAGAATTTGAAAGCATTTCGTATGCAAGCAATCTTAGGGTTAAAAGCTCCATAGTTTCTGCTACGCTGTTTGATATATGGCGTATTCCTTCATTAAGCGCTGCTGTGGCTAAATTTGATTTTTTTTCATCAGAAGCAGAAGATTCATTTTCTGTACTTAATGCAAGGATTTTATTGCTAAAATTGGGATCTTTTTCCATAATATTTTTAAGAATCTCAGATGGGTCATCTGAAATTAGTTTTAAAGCATTTTTTGCTCTCTCTTTTATTCCCGATCTTGGGCTATACCACCCTGCAGATGCATAAAAAACAGCTTCATAAGAACTTTCATTTCTTACATTCTCAAAATAAGTTATAAGGGCAGAAGCCATGGCTTCATTATCGCTCATATTGGTATTGCCATCTGTCCTCATATTGATATTTCTTAATGTCATAATAAAATCATTTATATATTTTATAGAACCCATTTTGCCCAAAGCAACAATCGACTCGGTTTTTATCAAAAGAATATTGGTGTTTTGATAAGCTTGATAAACAGCATCTTCAGACTCAATATCTTTAAAATCTCCTAATTTTTTTATGGAAATTTTCTGAATTTCATCGAAAAACTTTTTATCATTGTTGTCTAAAGAAGTTACAATAATGAGGTTTGTTTCAACAAGCGATTTTTGGAATAGAGGAATAAGACCTCTGTCTTCTGTATCAACAACATTTTGCAAAATACTATATTTATACTCAAGAGTATCGATTCTGTCATAAAGCCCAATCCACATTTCAGCAGATTGGCTGAAAGCAGGTATTGTTATTATAAAAAAAACTAACAGTATTTGTAATTTTTTCATACTAAACTCCAATAATTTTTAGATTTAATATGATTATTCTATAAAAGAAGGATTTTCGCAAGGATATTTGATTTTTTCTTAAGAAAGGTGTTTGCCTGTTTTTGGGATTAAAAAACCCGCGGAACCGCTTGGGGAAAATCTCTTGAACTCATAGTTCAAGTGGGTTTCATTTGCAAAATCAAATAGACTTTGCATAAAGGAATCCCTTTGTTATGGTTTGTCCCAAGAGATTTCACTCTCCGCCCGAAATTCCGCAGGCTATTTGTCTTCTATGACTTTTTCTATACAGGAAATTATTCTTTCAGTCAATTCAGATATTTCTTTTTCAGACTTTTTTCCCTTATATATTTCATCAGCAAGGTAAACAGAAGTTAAAATTGAAATTTTAAGAGGATCATGCATACCTGTGCTATTTTCTACCTTACTGGTAATGGTTTTTAGATAATCAATAATATCCTGCATATAAGAAGGATTTTCATCAACTTCTATTTTGAAGGATGTTCCAAGCAATTTAATATCAATAAGGTGACTACTCATAAAGATTAAAAAATATCTAGCTGATTACTGTTACTTTTTTCTGCTTCACTTTGAGCTGATTG
>WRFK01000194.1 GCA_009778835.1 Spirochaetaceae bacterium | reverse complement strand
CCGGCGCTCTCTAAAAATAAGGTTTATAAAGGCAAAGATAAAAATGTTGAGTTAAGAGTTGTTGTTCCATTCATAACTCTCCCGATTGATGATGTTGAAAAAATAAAGTGGGAAATTGAGTGGGGAGCTCCTCTTGTAGCTCCTTTTCCGATTGCAACAGAAGCAGGCAAAATAAGGCTTCTTGATAAAAATGGGTCGCTTATATTTAGCCGCAGCATCGTTACTGCAACTAAGGTAGAAAAAGGGTCTCTGTTTAGAAGATTTTGCGATTCAATTGTGCTTTTCTTTAAAAATATTTTCTCGAAATAGACAAGTTAAACTTTTTGAGCCATTGGTCGTTCTGTTGTTCCACCTGTTCCGCTGTTCCATCGTAGAAACCTAAATCTATTCTTATTTAGAAAAATATATCTATAAAAAGTCCGGTTGTTACAGCAAAAATAATTGCAAAGAGCAAATAAAGAATAAAATGTTTTATCCCCAGAATGATTTTTACAGCCCCAAGATTTGTGATTTTTGCAGCAGGCCCTGTAATCATGAATGCAGCGGCAGAGCCAAGGCTCATTCCATTTTGAAGCCATGTTGCAAGAAGCGGTATGGTTCCTCCTCCGCAGACATAGAGCGGCACTCCAATGGATGCAGCCATCAAAATACCAAAACCATTATTTTTGCCAAAGAATTTTGCCATTAAATCAGGCGGGACATAACGCTGAAAAAGCGCTGAGAGTATTATACCAACCAAAAAATAGATTCCGGTAGCTTTTATATTTCTCCAGATATTTTTCAAAAGACGAAGAATTATATTCGGATCTATATCTCTGCTGCACGATTCTCCAAATCTTGAAAAATCAAAAAAATCTTTTTTTCGGTAAAAAAATCTTATACAAAGCCCTGCTGCGATGCCGCAAAGAAAACAGGAAACAAAACGGATAATAAGAACTTTGCTGCCAAGCGCTGCGCTGTAAATTAAAAGCTGGGGATTAAGAAGAATAGAACTCATCATGAATGTTGCGAGCCAGTCATCGCGCATCCCTTTTTCGGAGAATGAAGCTGCTATAGGGATTGTTCCATACATACACAAGGGAGATGCAATCCCAATAAGGCTTGCCGGAATCAGCCCTAAAATACCAATGCGCTTGCTTTGGAGCTTTTCAAAAAGAATTTGAATTTTCTGCTTGCAAAAAACCGAAATAACAGACCCTGTAATAATCCCAAACACCCAGTAGAAAAAAATCTGCTCAAGTTGGACAGTAAAGTAATACCAAAAATATATAAACTCTCTCTGAAGTGTATCAAGCATCAAGATTTATCAGTTCATATTTTTTGCTGCCAAGCCCGAGTGTTTCAGCATAATTTACAGTAAGTATGCCATTTCTTGATTCAATTCGTTCTACTAACGCTTTGCTGTCAGGAGCTTTGTATACAAGATCAAGGCATGCCTGGTCCAAAGCTACAGGATCAAGTGATGCAAGTATTCCTATATCTGCCATTTGCGGCGCTGATGGATTCCCATTGCAATCGCAATCAACAGATAAGTGGTTCATTACATTGATATATATAAAATTATTGCTGCCAACATCGTCTATTACAGCTTTTACTGCTTCTGCCATGGATTCAAGAAAATCATTTTGTTCTGCGCCCCATCTGGTTGTGCTTTTTCCCGCAGAATGTATTAAAAGTTTCCCTCTTGAAGAAGCATACCCTATGGAGACATTTTTTAGAGCTCCGCCAAAGCCTCCCATAGCATGACCTTTAAAATGGGATAACACTATATGGAAGTCATAATCCTTAAAACGGGCTCCAACCAGGTCTTCTTTTAGATGTTTGCCTTGTGCAACAGGCAGGGAAATATCCCCATTCTCATCCAGAATTACCACCGGCGCAATAGCGGAAAATCCATGATCTTTGGCAACCTGATAATGCATAGCTGTAGCAGCGCGTTTCCCGCCATAAGCTGTGTTAGTCTCTACGATTGTTCCATTAACTTCCTGAACAAGATTTTTTATTAAGTTGGGATCAAGATAATGTTTGTTACCAGGCTCTCCTGTGCTTATTTTTACAGCTACCTTGCCGGTTGCTTCCCTGTTCAGAGCTTTATATGCAGCCATAAGCCCTTTGGGATTGATATTTTTAGTCATATATACTGTAGGGAGCTTATCGTGATTTTCCGAAACAACCTGACCTTTTGTATTGATATCAGGGGGATACCCCATAGAAGAATCATTTCTCGTACTCTTGCTGTTACAGCCTGCAAGCATGGCAATTAAAATAAAAGTTATTAACACAATTACAGATTGTTTTTTCATGCCCCTCTCCTGATATAAGGATAATTAAAAAATCCCTTATATTGTAATATACATATTTAAAAAATAATACTCAATTTTCAAATATGGCAAGAATTTAAAATTTATTTACATATTGTCAAATATCGATATGAGGCGTATTATAGTTATATCGAAAAAATTAGATATATGGAGGGTGCGGTGAACCAGGCGCATTTGGAAAATGCTAAAATATTTAAAGCTTTTTGCGATGAAACACGGCTTTTGGTTTTAGAACTGCTTCAGGGCGGCGAGAAGTGCGCCTGTGTGCTTCTGGAAAAAGTAGCAGTAGGCCAATCGACACTCTCGCATCATATGAAGATCCTTGTCGAAAGCGGTATTGTGAATGCGCGGAAAGAGAGAAAGTGGACCTATTATTCCATAAATGAAGATGGGTGCGAAATTGCCTCCAGAGTGCTTAAAGAGCTAACAGCAGTGCGGAAAGCGAAGAGCTCTAAACTGTTGCGATAAAGAATGCACTTGAAAATAGGGGAGCCATTATGAAGCAGATTATAATTGATTTTTTTATTTCAATCGGTTATTTATGAAAGGATGGTTTTAGTATGGAAAATGAAAAAAAATTAAAAGAAATTGTTAAGGAACGATATGGCAAGATCGTATCAAAAGATAGCAATTCCTGTTGCGGTTCCAGAAGTTGCTGCGAGAACCCGGAAAGTATAATGAGTGAAAACTATAATGACCTAAATGGTTATAATCCGGATGCTGATTATGGGCTAGGCTGCGGGCTTCCTACAAAATTTGCTCAAATAAAAAAAGGCGATACTGTAGTTGACTTGGGCAGCGGAGCTGGAAATGATTGCTTTGTAGCAAGAGCAGAGGCTGGCGAAACAGGTAAAATAATCGGAATAGATTTTACTCCCGAAATGATTGAAAAAGCAAAAGAAAATGTAAAAAAATGGGGATTTACGAATGTTGAATTTATTCAGGGCGATATAGACAATATGCCGTTGGATTCAAATCTTGCTGATGTGATTGTAAGTAATTGTGTATTAAATCTTGTTCCAGATAAACAGTCTGTGTTTAAAGAAATTTACAGGGTCCTAAAGCCTAATGGGCATTTTAGTATTTCTGATATTGTTCTTGAAGGACAATTGCCTGAAAAAATAAGGACAGTGGCATCAATGTATACTGGCTGCGTATCCGGAGCAGTAGAAAAAGATCTTTATTTGAAATTTATTAAAGAAGCAGGATTTAAAAATATAAAAATACAGAAAGAGAAAAATATTGAAATTCCGGAT
>WRFK01000193.1 GCA_009778835.1 Spirochaetaceae bacterium | reverse complement strand
GCCGGCGGATGCTTCTTTTGTTGCATGGCCTGGAAAAACTTTTAAAACACATATTGTTGAGATAAGTCCTGTTGTCAGCAATGTTACAAGAACAATAAGTTTAAAACTTGAATTTGATGAAAAGCACCCGGAACTCAGGGCAGGGATGTTTGCTTCCATAAAACTGGTTACAGAAACCAAGAAAAACGTCATACTTGTCCCTTCTGTCTGCGTTGTAACAAGGGGTGAAGGAAAATATGTTTTTATTGCGCAGGATAACAAAGCAGTTATGACTTTAGTTTCAGTCGGATTGGATGTCGATGGAGTTGCTGAGATAATTGCCGGTCTTGCAGAAGATGCGGAAATAGTTCTTAGAGGACAAAACCTGCTTGATGACGGTGTTGATATCAATGTCATTAACAAGGAAAATCCTGATGGAGGCAAAAATTAATTATGACTTTATCCAAACTTGCGGTCAGCCGGCCTGTTACTGTCATAGTATTATTTACGCTTATTGTTATAATTGGCCTTTTTATTTTTCCAAGGATTGCCATAGATCTTTATCCTAAATTCAATCCGCCGGTACTTATTGTTATGACAGTATATCAGGGCGCAGGACCTGAATATATAGAAAATAATGTTACAAGACTTCTGGAAGGGGCCCTTTCTAATGTCTCTGATCTGAAAGAAATAAGCTCTACGTCTGTGGAACATAGAAGCGTTATTGTAGTTGAGTTTGACTGGAGCAAAGATATGACAGAAGCCGCCAATGATGTGCGAGACAGGCTTGAGTCCGTAAAGCGCAGGCTTCCCGACGGTACAGAGCCGCCCGTAGTATTTAAATTTGACCCTTCAATGGCTCCGATACTCCGTCTGGCAGTGGAGGGGCAAAGAACTCCGCATGAACTTAAAAAAATAGCAGAAGATATAATAATGCCAAGAATTGAACAGATCCCTGGTGTTGCAATGGCAGACATAAGAGGCGGTAAAACCAGTATTATAAGGGTCGAAGTATCAAAAAACAGACTTGAGGCTTACAAACTGACAATGGTCGATATTTCAAACGCCCTTGCTGCCCAGAATATAGATGTGGGCGCAGGTAGCGTGGAGTCTGGCTCTTATGAATTCCTGGTAAGGAGCAGGGGGGAGTATAAAAAAGTTGAAGATATTGCAGATACAGTTATCGCAAGGCGCACACCATACGCAGGAGGCACTCCTGCTATTATAAAGGTAAGGGATGTTGCGCACGCGTACGAAGGCTTTGAGGATGTAACTCAATCTGTATTTATTAATGAGTCTCCTGGTATTTATATGATTGTGCGAAAACAGAGCGAGGCAAATTCTGTGCAAACTGCGGCGCAGGTTTTTTTAGAGCTTGTAAGATTGAACAGAGAGCTTCCGCTGGGGGTAACTGTAAAACTCCTTGTGGATTCAACCAAGCTTATTAAAAATTCCATTAAACAGGTAACGAGTTCTGCAGTCCTCGGCGGTATTCTTGCAATGGCCATTCTTTTTATTTTTTTAAGATCAGTTAAGAGTACCATGATCATAGGATTTTCAATTCCTGTTTCATTGCTTATAACCATGACCTGTATGTATTTTGCGGGAATAACGCTTAATATTCTTTCTCTTGCAGGGTTAACTCTCGGAGTAGGTCTGGTTACCGACTCCTCCATAGTTATACTTGAGAATACATTTAGGTACAGGGAAAAAGGGGCGCATCTTAAAACTTCTGCGGTTCTGGGAAGCAAGGAAATGGGAAACGCAATAACTGCTTCTGCGCTTACTACAGTATGCGTTTTCCTTCCAGTCATGCTGTTTAAGGCAGACCTTGGAATTATGGGAGTAATGTTCAGCGATCTTGCGTTTACAGTAGCTGTTGCGCTTCTTGCTGCGCTTTTTGTTGCATTGATCCTTGTTCCGGTTCTTTCAAGTACATATCTTAAAATATATACAAAAAAACAACGGCCTGTAAAAAACCGTTTTCTTTTGATAATTGATAATAAATCCGAAACTTTTTTTATTGGAATGGAAAAACTCTATAGAAAAATCCTTAATGTTGTTCTAAGTAGAAGAAAGACAACCATTGCCGGTGTTGCTTTGATTTTTATTATCTCATTGGTTTTAATACCTTCTGTTGGTATTGAGTTTACTCCTGCTGCTTCGGAAGATGAAGTCGTGCTGGCTGTTGAGCTTCCCACAGGAAGCACTCTTGAAACAACAGAAGAAGTCATGAACAGGTTTGAAAGAATAGTTATCGATGAAGTAAGAGGATATGAAAACCTTATTAAAACTTCGGGCACAGGTTCCGGTGCTTTCCTGGGAAGGTCATCAAACCGTGGAGAGCTTACAGTAAACCTTCCGCCATACAGAAAGAGAATAGATTCGGCAGACTCTATAAGAAGCAAACTGCGCGCCCATTTTACCGAATTTCCTGGACTTAAATTCAACTTTAGAACTGGGCAGCAAAGAGGTCCGGGAAGCACAAACCCGATCGATATCAGGGTTAAATCAGATAATCTTACTCTTTTGGTGGATACTGCTCTTGAAATCAGAAAACTTCTTGAAACAAATATTCCTGAATTGACCGAGCCATTGACAGACCTTGATACTAGTTTGCCGGAAGTAAATATTTTTTATAACAGGGAAAGGCTTTATGATTTCGGTCTTACAGCAAGAGATGTTGGAAGAGAAATAAGAGCAGCCATAAACGGAGAAACAGCATCGATATTCCGGGCAGAGGGCGAGGACGAGATAGATCTTGTTGTAGTATTAAGAGATGAAGACCGAAAAAGCATTCCAGATCTTGGAACAATATATGTCAGAAACAACAGGGGTGACTATATACCTGTATCAAGTTTTGCATCTTTGGAAGTCGGGTATGGGCCTGTAAGTATTAAGCGTGTTGATAAAACAAGAGTTGTGCGTGTGCTTGCAGGGCTTGAAAAAGGGGCAAAGCTTAATGAAGTGCAGGGAAAGATAGAAGATGTTGTCCGAAGAAATATAGTTCCAAATGATGCTGTAAGGATCGAATATAAAGGAGACTTTGGCAATCTTATGGAAACCAGAGCTGCCCTTATATCAATTATAGTTATTGCTTTGATGCTTGTTTATGGTGTTATGGCAAGCCAGTTTGAATCGCTCAAAGACCCTTTTATAATGTTTCTTGCAATTCCGCTTATGAGTATTGGTGTTGTTCTTATGCACCTTATTCTGGCTAAGCCTTTCAGCCTTTTTTCAATAATTGGCGTTGTAATGCTTCTTGGTATAGTAGTCAGTAACGGAATCGTTCTGGTAGACTATACTAACCTTCTTGTGAAAAGGGGATTTTCACTGGGAAAAGCTTGTGTTGAAGCAGGGGTAAACAGATTGAGGCCGATCCTCATGACTACGCTTAGCACAATACTTGGACTTGCTCCTATGGCCTTTTTACCGGGTGAAGGTTCTGAGCTTGTGCAGCCTATTGGACAAACAGTTATCGGCGGATTAACAACAAGTACTGCAATTACATTGGTTTTTATACCGGTAATGTATTATGTCTTTAATAAGAAAAAGATGGCAGGGAAGCTATGAAAAAAATTGAAATAATCGCTAATTTATCGGTTGAATC
>WRFK01000192.1 GCA_009778835.1 Spirochaetaceae bacterium | reverse complement strand
TTTTTTATAAGTTTTAAAATGTTCTGATTTTGCAAATTCATCTATCTTTTTATCCGGAAGCGCTTCGAGAAGCTGGTCAAGATATACAAGCACTGATTTTATCTCTGTTTTGAGATTATCGGGAATATTCTCAATAGCTCCCTCTTTTAGTGCTTTTGATTCTTTCTTTACAGCTTTATCAGAATCATGCGTTTCTTTCTGTTTAGCTTTACTTTTTTCCGGAGCTGGTTTCTTTTTAGTATCGATTTTTTCCTGTTTTTTGGGTTCTAAATCTATTTCTTCATCAATAGTAATTTCAGGCTCTTCTATTTCATCGGCAACAGGTGCGCTTTTTTTCGAAACAGGAGCTTTTTTAGCCTTAGGTTCTGGTTGTAAAGTTATTTCTTCAATAACTTCTTCTTTTGGAGATTCTATTGAAATATCATCTTCTATAATTAGTTCTTCATCATCTTTTATGTCGCCATCAATGCTGCCAAGATCTATTTCTTCAAAATCTTCTTCAGTTAGCTCTTTTTTGCTGTCATCATCGGTTGCAATTTCTTCAATTTTAGCAGAAGGTGTTGCTTCTTTTTCTTCGGGAATTTCATCTATTTTTCCATCGAGGAAATTAAGTTCATCTTTATTTTCTTCATAAGCAGATTCCTGCAAAGCAACTTCATCTGTAATTTCTGATTCTTCAATCTCAATAGATATATCTTGTGTGGGGCCAATAGAGAGTTCTGATTCTTCGATCTCAATAGATTCGTCTTCTTGTGGGATGTCGTCAATAGAGAGTTCCGGTTCTTCGATCTCAATAGATTCATCTTCTTGCGGGATATCAATAGAGAGTTCCGATTCTTCAATTTCAATAGATTCATCTTCTTGTGGGATATCAATAGAGAGTTCCGATTCTTCAATTTCAATAGATTCGTCTTCTTGTGGGATGTCGTCAATAGAGAGTTCCGGTTCTTCGATCTCAATAGATTCATCTTGTGTGGGGCCAATAGAGAGTTCCGGTTCTTCGATCTCAATAGATTCATCTTCTTGTGGGATATCAATAGAGAGTTCCGATTCTTCTATCTCAATAGATTCATCTTCTTGTGGGATATCAATAGAGAGTTCAGATTCTTCTACTTCAATATTTTCATCAATTGTAAATTCATCTTTAGCAAGATCCTCATTTATTTCCGGAAGATCGTTTATATCAATTTCTTCTTCTGTTGCAGGAACATCAAAAGAGCTATCTATTTCAATTTCCTGCTCTGCTTCATTGTCAATCTCTTCTTTTGATTCTTTTGTATCTTCGAGTTCAGGTAGCTCAAGCTCAATATCAAAGCCTTCTTCGGATAATTCATCGTCAGGTAAAGAGGGAGTTTCAAAACTATCTTCTGTTATTTCATTTACATCCGGTTCTTCTATATCAGTTTTTTTTTCTATTGTGTCAGTGGTTTTTGCTTTTTTTTCAGCAGATTCTTCGGTTATTTCTGCAGTATTAAAGAGATTGTCAAGCTCATCGCCTGTTAGCGCTATAGTTTCATCGCCATCATCGGAGAAAAAGCCGCTGGAGACTTCTTTTTCCTCATCTTCTTTTGCTACAGCATCATCTTCTTTTACTGCTTCTTTTTCTTCAAGTTTTTTATATTTTGCAAGTTCTTTTTTTAATTCGTGAAGTTCATTTTTTATTACAGAAAGATCATTCTTTAAATCTGCCGCAATTTTTGAAATAATTTCTACAGATTTTGTATCTTCTTTTTTTGAGGTTTTAGGATAATCAGTATCATCAATATCAACTGCTTTTGGCAGATCAATATCTATGAATTCTTCTTCATCTGAAGAAGTATCTACATCTAAAGAGCTATCTATTTCCGAAGAAGATTCTATATCCAGAGAGCTATCTTCTTTGGTTTCTTCATCTTCAAAATTTAAGCTATCAACTTCCTGCATATTAAAAAAGTCGCCATCATCTTCGTTTTCTTTGTTTTTTACATCTTTTTCAAGTGAATCAAGCAGGCTTTCTTCTTCTTCTGTAAGTAAGAAGTTATCGGGGTTTGATTCTAAATTTGATTCTAAATCAGTTAGTTCAAAATCATTATCAGCTGGAGTATTTTTAGTATCTATATAGTTTTCCGGACCAGATTTTACCCATACACCGTAGTTTTCAAGTTCATTATTATCATTTTTCTTATCTTCCAGCATTTAAAACTCCTGACTTAGAATAGATATCAATAATTAATAAAATTATAATTTATTATCGATAATTTAAAATAAAATATTGATAAATATTATTAAATTTGGATAGTCCAACTTCAAGTATAAACTGAAAAAAAACAGTTTTCAATAACACATTTTATTTTTTCAAGAGAAATTGCTCTATTTTCTATGCTTTTAACTCCATTTCCAGGCAAAAAGGAGTATATTTTAGAGGTATAAAGAGAGGCATAACAGGGTATTGGAATGGCACCCTGTTATGTTGTTTTTGCCGCTGTAGTTATGCAGTTTTTACCTGTTTTTAGAACCTAAGGTCACGTTCTCCTGTTCTTATCATTTCCAGATAATTAAGAGCTTTCTTTTTCTGTTTTTCGCTTGGAACATTTTGTATTTCCATATCGATCAGTTTTTGACCCATATCTTTTAATTCATCATCTGCATAGTCTTTAAGATATTCTTCAAAAGTTAAAAGGGCATTAGGATGGCAGAAATTGCCTATTTGACCTGATTTTGCAAGGGGCATAAATCTGTCCCCTGTTCTTCCTTCCCTGTAACAGGCTGTGCAATAGCTTGGTATATAGCCGTCTTTAACAAGCCATTTTATTACATCAATTGGTTTTCTATGGTCTGCAAGGTTAAATTGCGGCTTTTCTTCAACTCCCTCTGCATCTACAGTTTTTCTTTGCGCATAACCGCCGACTCCTACGCAAGAACCTGCGCTAATTTGAGATATTCCAACTTCAAGGAGTTCTTTTCTAAAATCTATGGTTTCCCTTGTAGAAAGGATCATTCCTGTGTATGGAACAGCCATTCTGATTATAGCTACTATTTTTTTCATATCTTCATCATTAACAAGATATTTGAAGTTGTTTCTGTCAACTCCTTCTGCAGATAAAAGCCTGGGGAAAGATATTGTGTGCGGTCCTACGCCATGAACTGCTTCCAGGTGCTCTGCATGCATAAGGGTGGCGATTGTTTCATAACGCCATTCATAAAGCCCGTAGAGGGGGCCTATTCCAACATCGTCTATTCCTGCTTGCATAGCTCTGTCCATAGCTTCGGTGTGCCATTCATAATTCTGTTTTGGGCCATTATGAACAGATTGGTATGTGGGTTTATGGTAAGTTTCCTGAAACAGTATATATGTCCCTATTTTGGCATCTTTAAGTTTTTTGTAATTTTCGATAGTAGTGGCTGCAATGTCGACATTTACTCTTCTTATGGAACCATTTTTGAATTTTTCATTATAAATGGTCTCTATACACTCCAATATATAATCAATTGGGCATTTTTCATCATCTTCTCCTGCTTCAAGAAGAAGTCTTTTGTGTCCCATTGCTTCAAGGGCTCTTACTTCCAGTTTAAGTTCTTCCTGGGTAAGCTGGTGGCGTCCTATTTTATTTGAACATTTATATCCGCAATATGAACAATTATTTACACAATAGTTTGAAAGATATAACGGCGCAAAAAGAAC
>WRFK01000191.1 GCA_009778835.1 Spirochaetaceae bacterium | reverse complement strand
CTTGGGTGATAAGTTACAACAACAGGTATCCCTTCATAATTGTAAATCGCGCCTCTTAATTTGCCTATTCCATCTTCCCGGGCAGTTATTATACTGCTTGCAATTCTTCCAAGAGCAAGAATTGCTTTGGGGTTCAACAGCGCAATTTGTCTTTTTAAAAACACTATACACTGTTCTATTTCATCAAATTGCGGATCACGGTTTCCCGGAGGCCTGCATTTAACAATATTGCCTATAAAACAATTTGTTGCGCGGTCAAGTGAAATTGCGTTAAGCCACTTATCAAGATATTGCCCAGCAGCTCCCACAAAAGGGAGCCCTTGAGAATCTTCCTCTGCTCCGGGCCCTTCTCCGATAACCATAACAAGAGGATTTAAAACACCGGCGCCGGGAACGCTGTTTTTCCTTACATTACAAAGCCTGCACTTTTTGCACTGCATAATTTCATTGGCAATTTTTTCAAAAGAGTCCTGCTCGCTCTCCTGCGTCTGTCCCGGCGAAAACCAATGTCCGTGAGTATTGGATACTGTTTCAGGAATATAGTATTCTCTGCTATCGCTTTTGTATCCATAAGTTTTTAAGTGTCTGTAATCTTCCAGAATATTCCACAGATCATTAATTACTTTTCTCATCCCTGTTTTCCCTGTCGTAAACTACATAATCAAGAAATAATCCTTTGGCAGGGGCAGTTGCGCCTGCCATGGAGCGCTCTTTGGATTTCAGAATTTCTTCAAATTCTTTCTTCCCTCCCCCATTCTTATATATTTCCAGAATTGTGCCAATAATAGATCTTACCATTTTTCTCAAAAATCCGCTTCCGGATATTTTATATACTACAAAAGGATAAGCGGGGTAAAAAGAAGAGCTATAGATAGTTTTAACCGGAGATACATGCTCTTCCATAGGAGCTGAAAATGCAGAAAAATCATGTGTTCCAAGCGCTGCAGAAGCTATGTTATTAAGAATAGTAATATCAAGCTTTTTATCTATGTACATTGAAAATTCTTTTTCCCATGGCATAATTGAATAAATATCTGTTAATTGATATTTATAAATTCTCTCAATAGCATCATATCTGGAACTAAAAGAGAGACCAACTTCTTTACTTTCAAGAATTCTTATGTCATCGGGCAATATTGAGTTAAGCGCATGTGAATATTTTTCTGCAGGAATCGAAGCTAAATCTGTCGTAAAATTTGCAACCTGACCAATTGCGTGAACACCTGAATCTGTTCTTCCTGCGCCTGTAATTTTTACTTCATATTTATGTATTTTTTTTAAAGCTTCTTCAATTATGCCCTGGATTGTAACATCATTATCCTGAATCTGCCAACCTGCATAATTTTTTCCGTTATATGCTATTATTAATTTAATATTTCTGACTGCATTATTATTCATCAGATTATTCTTTTAGTTCTGCCTTTATTTTATCGAAAAGGCTTTTTGCATTATCAAGAATTGCAGCCGGCTTGTTTTTGGATGCTTTGCCCATGCCAAATATTCTTGCTACTATTCTTTTGGCATTTGCAAGCGATTCTTTACGTTCAGGTCCATCTTCTTCCGATGCATATTTATATTGAAGATACGCGCCAATATACAAAACTCCGTCATAACTGTAATTCTTATCAAGGTCGGGACCGGGATTTTTTGCCCCCCCTATCCCTTCCGAGCCATCCTGCTCTCCCTCTATTGCTTTAACATAATAGAATGAAGCTTTTCTGTAAAAAATATCAGCCATATAGTCATAGTTTTCAGATGGATATTTTTTATGAAGATCATTGCATAACCATGCGCTACGCAAGCTATAGATGCCTCCCTTAATTGTAGGACTCATCTCTTTTGGAAAAGAATCAAGTGTTATCAAGGCAAGATAGTAAGAAGCAATTCCTTCCATAATAGTTCTTCTTGCTGTAAAATCCACAGCTCCAAAAACACTTTTAAGAGAGGAAATTCTGTCATTGGTAGATTCTTTTAGTCTCGTTATCTGCGGCTGCTTAATTTCCAAAAAATCCAAAGAAGAAGCAGAATAAAAGCATTGCGGGCATGTCATGATATAATAGATTAAAGGATTTACTTCCCCATATTTTTTAGATGGTATGTATAATCGCCTTAGTTCAACAGTAAGATCGCCTGCATTCAGCCTTCCACTGCCTGTCATCATCTCTTCTTTTTTGAATTTGCAACCGCATACAGGACATTCTGTCTCGGTCTTTGATAAAAAAGTTACTACTTGTTTATTATCTTCACTCATACCTATCTCTCTATAATAACTACTGCCAGCGCGTTATCTGTTTCATGAGTAAGTGAAACATGAATTGTTGTTCCGCCTGTTTTTTCAAAAGCATCTTTTGCTTTGCCATATAAATTAATTACAGGTTTTCCATTAATATTATTTTCAATCTGGATTTCCTTTAATGATATACCCATAAGACCTGTTCCCAGTGCTTTTCCAAACGCTTCTTTTGCTGCAAACCTTGCGGCAAAATACATTGCAGCTCCCGCGTCTTTTGATTTTACATTTTCAATCTCTTTTTCATGAAAATATCTTTCCATTAGCAAAGGCCGCACAATCCACTTTTTCATTCTGTCGATTCTTACAATATCTATACCCATTCCAATAATCATTTTTATCTTCCTTTTATTGTTATATGAACTGTTACTGCTTCAGGAGTAAAATCTGCTACAGCAACTTCCCCTTCTGCCTCAGAAAGAGAAACAAATACCGGCAGATTATATGTACCCGGAATATCTACACCCGAAATATCAACATATAAAGAACAATTCTCATTATTGAAAAAATTTATAATCTTTCTTTCTGCTTCAATTTTTATGCTTCCGGTGTCAAAATCAATATCATAAATCATATTATTGTTTTTTCCTCTTATTTCAATTCCAACAGGAGCAATATTTTTTGAAATAAGATTTTTTCCAATTCTGCCATAGAACTGTACTTCACCTCCTTCAACAATTTTAACAAGATCGCTGATCTTTTCAAGTTTAATGGGAAGAATAAAATTCTCTTTTTTGTTTTCAATATTTATATCTTCTGTTTTTATCAGAGTTATTTTTTCTACAATACTTACCGGCCCTTCTATTGTTACATTATCAGGTATTATTGACGAGCTAATAATTTCATAATTTTCAGAAAGGAATCCTTTAATAACAGGAATAACAGGGACAGTTTTAATAAACTTTTCTTCTATCTTCAGGCGTATTTCGGCAGGAACAACTTTTATTTCAAGCGGATCTGCATAAAGCGCATTGCCCCTTTTTTTTATTTTTATAGGTTCTCTGTAAAGACCGCTTTTTTCTTTTGCAGTAAAATCAACATACGCTGTTATATCTTTTTCATTTATTAAAAAAAAGCTTTCACTGCTGCCCCTTAAAGATACCCTTACATCTGTAGGATAAGTATCTGCGGCAACAAAATTATTGTTCAGCATAATTTCAAGAGGAACACTTATAAAGTACTCTTCTGTTGTATTAAGTCTGTAAAAATAAAATAAAAGCACTGCAATGGCCAATGATAATATTTTTACAGGCCAATTACTTATGATACTTTCGCCAATTTCTTTAATTTTCAACTTGTACCCCTTCCTGCTTTTCAAGATCATCTTTTACACTCATAACTTTTTTAAGGGTTTTCTTAAGTTCATCTTTTTCAAGGTCATAATAGAGGATTCCATCAAATG
>WRFK01000190.1 GCA_009778835.1 Spirochaetaceae bacterium | reverse complement strand
GAATCCCCCCTTCGGTGATCAGAGATATTAGTACAGCAGTTATCTTCTCGTCGAACTGTGTGCCGGCATTGGATAAAAACTCGGATTGAGTCTTTTCTATAGAGAATGCTTTTCTGTATGGCTGGTCGGAAAGCATACTGTCCAAAGCATTACATGCACAGAGGATTTTTATAAAGAGAGGGATATCATCGCCTCTTAACCCCATATAACCTTTGCCGTCTTTCCTTTCATGGTGGTATTTCACGCCGGCCGCGATATCGCCAATGTCGGTAATATCGTTCAGTAATTCGCCGCCGATCGCAGCATGGCTTTTTATGATCTCATACTCTTCGTTTGTAAGCGGTCCTTTTTTGTATAGAATAGTGTCGGGTATACCCATTTTCCCGATATCATGCAGCAACGCGGCATAGTAAAGCGTTTCAAGCTCGCTTTCCGCCATTCCAAGCCGCTCGCCTATCATTCTTGAATAGGTCGCAACACGAAGCGAATGCCCCTTCGTATATTCATTTTTTGAATCGACTATATTAGCGACGAGTAACATCATTTTTACGATGCTATCCCTGTGTTTTTGCCTTTGCAGAATAAGCATCTTGGTCCTTTTAGATATGAAAGCCCTTAGACCCAGAGCAAGCGCGCCTACTCCAAACAGCACAATCAGAATACGGACAAAAGGCGTTTCAAACAACTTTATATCAGTTCCATTAAAACGCACGAGACCATGATTTTCCGAAGCATGTACTGAATCCAAAGTCATGACGAACAATAATAACATGATAAATAGCACAGACATTATTTTTCTCATAAAATTACCCCGTTACCAGTTTGTTGAAGAAATGTCAGCCATTCTTCACTTTATTTGCCGGACGTGGATTCAGCCAAAAAATCATCCGCGACATTCAAAAATACTTCTACTATTTTTGGATCAAAATGAGTGCCACTGTCCTTTTTTATTATCTCCAATGCCTGTTGATGGGTAAATGGTTTTTTATACGGCCGCTCGGACATCAACGCATCGTAGACATCGACAATCGCCATGAGCCGCCCCTCAAATGGGATCTCCTCTCCGCGAAGTCCTCTTGGATAACCCGTGCCGTTCCATTTTTCGTGATGCGTTCCCGCGAACCTCTTGGCATGCAGCAAAAACCCGTCGTCCTTGGTTTTGTAATTGATCTCGTCAATAATACGCTCGCCCTCGGTACAGTGAAGCTTGATCAAATCGAATTCCTCGCCGGTAAGAGTGCCGGGCTTGTTGAGTATAAGATCGCTGATATAGATTTTGCCCACGTCGTGCAGTTGCGCTGACGGTAAAAGCAGAGACATATCCCATTTTAATATTTCGTCAAGATAGGTTTTGGTACGAATAAGTTCGCCAACCAATATTTCGAGATATATCTGCGTCCGCTCGATATGTCTGCCTGTAACCTTGTCACGGTTTTCAACCATGTTAGCAATAACGCTTATTGTCGCGTTATGAATATCCCGCACAGCCCGCAGGCTTCGTTTTATGAGTTTGTCGGTTTCGATGTGCGATTCAATACGCTTGATAAGCACCGGCGGAGAAAAGGGTTTACTTATAAAATCAAGCGCGCCCAATTCAAAGCCATGGATTTCCGATTTTGCATCGTGCTTCGCAGTAAGAAAGATTACAGGTATGGAATTTAATTTTACATCTGACTTTAAAACCGACATAGCCTCAAAGCCATCCATTTCAGGCATGTCTATATCCAGCAGGATTAAATCAGGTGTAATTTTTTCCGCAAGCTTGAACATACTCGCGGCAGATTGCAGGGCGAATGTCTTGTATGTACCGTCCAGTGCGGTTTTTGCTGCCATGAGGTTTGTATCGTCATCATCAACAATAAAAAGTGTTTTTAACACATTCTCACCCTTCTTCCCCGATTTCATTGGCTAACCCAAGTTGCTTTTCTGATTATGATTATTATAACAACAGAGCTTTACTTTAGCAACAGAGTTTTACCTTGCTCTGCCACAAAGGTAGTTTTTTATCATAGTAGATATGTATTTTTATTAGTGGCTTAATTGAGATGCAAAACATATCTTTGTGATATGGCTTCGCTTACCTCTTCATAATTTTTTTAAAATAATAAGTTCTTGCGGACTCCACGATAGAGTAAAACTTATATACAATCTTATTAAGCACAAAATCATAACACCCAGGCCGTCGGATAACTTCTCCTGAAAAGCCTGTTTTGAATCTGTAAAGCCCATGCATGGGATGAGAAGGGTCATCATCGGGCGGTATGCCAAACATATCGTACTCAACACATCCTTCATCTATTGCATCGCAAATTGCTTTCCATTGAAGAGCATAAGCAGGCATTTTTTCCCTTCCTGTATTACGCGACGCACCATAAAGATATGTAGCTTTTCTGTTATAAAAGCAGGTAACTATTCCCGCAATGTTTTTACCTTCTGCTTCGGCCATATATAATCTTATGTCAACTTTATATTCTTTACTTTGCGACAGCTCAAATACTCTCTTGTAATACTCCAAAGGGTGAAGAACTATTTTATCCCGCAAAGCTGTTTCCTGATACATATCATACCATTCATCAAGCAATTCAATAGCGCATTTTTTTACAAGAACACCTTTTTTTTCCGCAAGCTTTATATTATATCTTGTCTTGCTTTTCATATCAGATAAAATATCTTCTTTATTTTTAGTGAGATCAATTATAACTGTTGATGCAGGCTGTATCTCTTCCCCTTTTTTAAATTTTGGAGAAGGAGCGCCGTGATTCTTCCAGGGAAGATCATAACGAATGAAAAGAGTACTCCTAGGAAGATAATTTTTCAGGCTAAGAGATATTTCTTCAAGTTTGTCTTTATATTTTTCAGAAGGGGCAAATGGTATATACGCAATAGAAAAACTCTTTCCAATTTTTCTGATAAGAACAATTAAGCTCTTTCCATCAAGTAAAAAATATAATGGGTTCCATCCAAAATCAGATTTTAAAGCAGCCCAGAATAAAGTTTGAAAAAAGGAATCCCCTGGTTCTGTTTCAGAGATTTTTTTTATATCTGTTGGTTGCAGTAAAAAAGAATTGTTCATTTTACTTAGTTAAATTATTCTCTCCCCAACATAAAAGCCGGGCTTACCCAACCTTTCCTTTTGAAACTTTTTCAGTTTTTATATTGCTATTTCCGCAAACAAGAGGCGCGCAGCCGCAATATATAATATTATCTTTTGCTTCAAGTTCTGTTTCAAAAAATTTATCAATAGAAATTTTCTTTATTTCTTCTTCCAACGCTTTATAGCCTGCAGGGAGCACCCTGTCTCCCGGAGCTGCATCCGGCACAAAGAGAACTTCTACAGTATTATCATCATTTGCAGCAAGAAGCATACCATTGCTTTCAATACCGCGCAATTTCGCAGGTTTTAAGTTATAAACAACAATTACATTGCGCCCCAAAAGCTCTTCTTCTTTATAATACGGAACAAGCCCGGAAACAATTTGCCTCTCTTCTCCGTTACCTAAATCAATAATTTCAATATAAAGTTTTTCAGCTTCGGGATGTCTTTTTATCTCTTTTATTTTTGCAACTCTTAGATCTACTGTTTCGGAAAAAACTTTTTCTTTTGGTTCTGCTTTTTCCAGGACTTTTTCTTCGTTTTCTTTTCTTTCCTTCTGGCTTCCTTTAAACTTTTCTCTTAAATCGTTTATAAGGTCATCTTCGAGCTTTG
>WRFK01000189.1 GCA_009778835.1 Spirochaetaceae bacterium | reverse complement strand
CAGCTTATAACAGCATTTAGAATTTCAAGAACAATCAATTTTCTCAAAAAGAAAGAAGAGCAACTTCAAAATATTGAACAGGAACTTAGAAAAAAAATAATTTCAGAGAAAAAACTTTTTACTCTTACAGCGAATAATTCCATAGTAGAGCCAAAACAAGTTGATTCAGAAATGGTTGAAATGTTTTTTGAAAGATATTAACTTTTATTTTCTCTATTGAGATTATAGTTTGCGGAGTATAGGTATTACTGGAGCGCTGAGTTCTATGCTTGCGGGAAAGTCTTCTTCTTTAAGCAGCACTGTTTCTCCATCCATCTGCGCAAGGAGCGGGTACTGGGTGCTAAACTCAACTGCCACAGCGTTCCATAGTATTGCTTCAGGTTTGTCGACATGGCCTCCATGATTAAACAGATTTTTAAGGCTAAGCTTTCTTAAAAGAGACATTTGCTTTATGGCGCACACATTCCTTTCATCGGGAAGTATCCACTTGTGAGAACCATATGTTCGCTTGCCACTTTCACCTACTGCAAGGAGAAGCAGTTTTTCTTTTAATGTTTTTACTTCTTTCCCTTTGCTGTCCATGGCGCGGACATCCATATATCCCACCTTGTAAATAAGGTCATAGAAAAGCGCAGCTAAGTCTACCCATATCTTGTAAGAATCTCCGGGCAGCTTTCCCTTTGTTTTGTTGGTCATGTGAGTTACAAAAGCATCAAGTCCCACGGAGAGTATATTAAATGCAAGGAAAGGGCCTTTGTTGCTTGCAGTCTTAAGCTGCAACACCCGTTGTTGCGCAAGTGTCGAAGGCTCTATAAGAAGATCCAGTGCATCATTAAGTTCCCAGGTGTCGGACCCATCGTTTCCGGTTCCCATGGGAAGCCGCAGAATCGCGAAATTATCCCGGACTTTGGGGGAGGCATGGTAAAGGCTGGTCATTATGTCCCTGCTTGTACCATCCCCGCCTGCACAGATAATAAGATAGAATGGCCGTTGGTCTTCTGTTGGAGAACCACTGTATGTTTCAGCCTCTTTGAGTATGGCATTGGTTATCTCCCCTGCACTGCCAACAGCTTTAGTAAAAAAGAGTCCTTGCGCGTTAGTATTTCTTCCCTCGCGCAGTGGGTTTTTTTCCGCCTTACTGACACATTCTAAAAGCTGGCTATAGTGCTTTTTCCAGCGGGAACGGATCGTAAAACCTCCGGCGCATGGATTGACAACAATGGCCCACACAAGAGGCCTGCCAACTGCCACACAACTGCGGGAACATATCTGCGAGAGTAAGAAGCTGAATTCTTCAAATACCATGTTCAAGCAACATCCTTTTCTTTGAGTATACAAATTATTGTTGGAAATGTGATGGTTTAATGTTGATTTTTATTTACTATATATTCTTTTAATTCTTCAATTTTCTCTAATTCTTTTATTAATTCTGGTATAGAGTTTTTTGATATTATCCATATTCTTTCCGCCAATATTTCACCATAAGAATGTGCCAGTTTATTTCTTAATCCTATAATATTCCCCCACGAAATACTTTTCAAAATACTCTGCGTTTCTTTACTTACTTTATTAGCAGCCTGCCCTATAACTTCCAATTGTCTTTCTACAGCCAGTTTTCTCATTTTATCTTTTTCAAATTCATTAAATTGTATTTCTTTTGTGAATTCGTTGATATCCATAATGCAATCAATAATATCTATCAAAAAGGATAAATCATTTTCATTAAGCGGCATATATGATCTCCCGGGTTGATAATATTTTATTTTTCCGTATTGGGTTTTTTAATGATTCTTTTTCAACAATATCTACTTTCCTATCAAATAATTTTGAAAATTCATTTTCCAATTCAATTATATCAAATAATGTTGTTTTTGAATTTGAGTTAAAAGAAACAAGAATATCTACATCACTACTTTGAGTAAAATCATCTCGAATTGATGACCCAAATATTGCTAATTCAATAATGTAATATTTTTTGCATAAACGCACTACATCATCATAATTGAGAAAAATACCATTTTTTTGCAACCTTTCTATTGTCTCCATATAAATACCTTATAAAACGTATTTTAAACTTTACTTTGATATAATTCAATCCCGATAGCAAATAGATGTGCAAATCATTCCGTTGCAAAACAAAATCCATTCATAGTATAGTATATTATGCTCAGGTATATTAATAACATAATCTCCCAGCCGGATCACAAAACCATTTTTTCAAGACTTGGCTACAAACAGAAACAAACAGAACTTGATGAAGCAGCAAAAAAAGAGATTATAAGCTGGATAGGCGAAGCAGCATCTCTTATAAAACTTAGAGGCTCTATACTGGAGTGTAATTTAGAAATTGCAGACGAGGGAAAAATTCTTATATATCCCGAAAACAACAGCGCAAAAAAAATCGAGATAACAAGTAATTATTTTTACAAATTTATTTTGGAAGCAAAAAAATTTTTTTTAATGGGAATAACATGCGGCAAAGAAATCATGGATTTTATAGAAAAAGAGCAGCAGGAAAATATGACAAAAGCTGTTGTTCTTGATGCAGCAGCAGGCGAAATTGCAGATAGCGGTCTTGATTATATTGTATCTTTTTACAACAAAGAGCTTATAAGAAAATCAGAGAAGCTTTTTACAAAAAGATTTTCTCCAGGATACGGAGACCTCTCTCTTGAAACTCAAAAAGTTTTTTATGATCTGCTTGAAATGAAAAAAATAGGAGTTGATATAACAGAAAGCTTTATGCTTATCCCGCAAAAATCAATTATTGCGCTAACACGAATTATTTAGATAAGGAAGAGATATGACAGATAAAAAAATAATTTTAGAATTGCTAAAAAATAAAATTCTTATTCTTGACGGAGCAACCGGAACAGAACTCCAGAAGCGGGGAATGCCTGCCGGAGTATGCCCGGAAATATGGGCATCTGAAAACAAGGAAGTCCCAAAAGCTATACATAGAAGTTATCTGGAAGCAGGATCAGATATAATTTACACATGCACATTTGGAGCAAATTTCTACAAACTTTTGCAATATGGAAGAAGCGATGTAGAAAATATAAATTCAATTCTTGCTAAAATAACAAAAGACGCAGCAGGATCAAGTAAAAATACTTTTGTCGCAGGCGATATAGGACCTACAGGACATTTTATCGATCCTTTCGGAGAAATTGATTTTGAAGATGCTGTAAAAATGTATAAGCGCCAGGTAAAAGGGTTGCTGGATGGCGGATGCGATCTCTTTGGAATAGAAACACAAATAGATATTCAGGAAGCACGCGCTGCGCTAATAGCGATTAAAGAGCTTACTGATGCTTTTACAATAGTAACAATGACATACGAGCCAGAAGGGAGAACGCTTAACGGAACATCACCTGAGGCAGCTTTAGTTACGCTTCAAAGCCTTGGCGCAGATGCTGTTGGCTGCAACTGTTCCGCAGGACCTGCTGAAATGTTAAAAATTATAGAACGATTAAAACCTGTTGCAAAAATTCCTTTGGTCGCAAAACCAAATGCAGGGATGCCTAAAATTGTTGATGGTAAAACGCTCTTTCCAATGCAGGCAGAAGAATTTTCTTTGTTTGCAGAATCTTTTGCAAAAGCAGGAACAAATATTATGGGAGGATGCTGCGGCACAACTCCAGAACACATAAAGCTGCTTGCAAAAGAACTTGCAAAGTATAAACCAATTTTGCCAAAACCAGAAAATATCAT
>WRFK01000188.1 GCA_009778835.1 Spirochaetaceae bacterium | reverse complement strand
GCAGGAATGGAAATATATTCTGAAAAAGCTCCGGGCAACTCAAATCCGGTTCTTTTAATATTAAAACAAATATTTTCTCTGCCTGTTCGGCAAAGCTCACAATCTCTGCAGGATATATAATGGTAAATTATTCCCTTGTCACCGGGTTTAATATTTTTTACATTCTTCCCTGCTTCAACAACTTCGCCTGCCCCTTCATGTCCGGGAATATGGGGAAGATTAATTATACCATCAAGTTTTCCTGTATAAATTTTCATATCTGTTCCGCAAATTCCGGCAGCTTTAATCTTTATAATAACATCAGAATCTGCACATACAGGATCCGGCATGGTTTTTTTGACAAGAGGAGAATTATATTTTTCCAGAACAAAAGCTTTCAATAAATATCTCTATAATTAAATTTAGCTATAAGATTGTATGACAGTATTACTATAAAACTGTTTTACAGCATTGTCAATCATTTATGACCAGGGAAATAGCGTGTTCTGTCAACAAATAAAAAGGGCTGCCAGAAATTTCTGACAGCCCTGCATTGATTACATTTAGCATCCTCGGCTCCACGCTGCTGCGGGTCGCCAGGAAAGAAAAATACTCTTAGAAGCCCATGAATTCAAGGCTTGGAAGAATGCCTGCGCCACCGTATGATTTGATTACCTGGAAGAAATCATATGGTCCGCCTGAGCGTGCAGATTCAGCTTTTCCGCGAACAAGGAATGCTGCTTCTTCAATAACCGGCAGTTGGTCAGCTCTAAAACTAACAGCGCCCTTTATGGTGTCAACGCTGCCTGACATAAGAACTTTGGCAATAGCTGAAGGATCAAAAGATCCTGCTTTTTCAGCTCCCCTTACTGCTATTTCAAAAGCAACATACTGGGTTGCGCCATAAGCATCGGGTGGCTCATTCCACATCTTGGAAAAACCATCGGAGAATTCTTTAACTTTTGGATTTGTGCTGTCCCAATAGAAATAAGCAAGTCCATAGAGATTGTCCAAAGCTGCAGGAGGAATACCGCCTGCTACAACGTTTGTAATGAAACAGTTATAAGTTAACATTTTTTTGTTAAGACCCATATCGCTTACCTGTTTAGCACAAGCAATAGCATCGCCTGCGAACATACTAAAAAGGAAAACTTCCGCATCGCTTTTGAGAGCCTTGTTTATTACCGCAGAGTAATCAGCAGTTCCCAAGTTTACTCTATCGGTTCCTACAATAGTTCCGCCGTAATCTTTAAGAGCAGCTTCAAGACCTGCTTTGATTGTTGCGCCCCATGAGTCGTTTCTTTCTACAAAGAATATTTTTTTCTTTCCTAAATCCTGAACAATAGACTGTCCATTAAGATATCCTAATGTCCATGGAGTAAAAACAGAAGAGAAAGTTCCCTCTGCAGGAACGCCTTTTTTATAGCTATCAAGAGCAGGTACATATCCCGGTACATAGAGTATTGGGTTAATTTTGCCTTCTTCATTAAAAACAGCTGAAATAGGATTCCAAACTCCGCCTGTTACTGCAAATACGCCTTTGTTGATCATATCCCGTAAGCGCTGAACACCAATATCAAGTTTGGCTTCGTCATCAGCAACAACTGGATTCAGTTTTACTTTGCCCCATGGCATATTCAATCCGCCTGCTGCATTAACTTTTTCAACTCCATAAAGGAATGCTTTGCGCTGTGTTTCAGCAACGCCTGCAAAAGTTCCAGTCATTGAAGACATGAATCCAATACTTACTTCTGTAACTTTTTCTTCTTTAGCCTGCTTTTTGCATGCAGCAAAACTCACCACGAGTATTACTGCAAGCAGCATTACTGAACAAATTTTAAAAAATTGTTTCATTTCCCTCTCCTTTTCCTTTTATAAATAACACTTAATTCAAAAAATAACCACTGTATATAATAACACAAAACAATCCTTTGTCAATCTTAATAAGTGTTGCAAGAAATGCTCCGGCAGTGTATTATATATGACTAGCTTCGGGAATATGTATCTGTGCCCGTCTTGAAACTGTGAGAAACTCTTAACAACTAAAGGGGAGCTATAATGGCAGAAGCAGGGATAAAAAGCAAATCTAGTCTAAATTCTACCGAGCCATTAGCAATTGAAGTGGAAAACCTTTCCATGCAATTCGGTGATTTTCGCGCTGTGGATAATTTATCTTTTACTATGCGAAAAAATGAGGCAGTAGGAATAATTGGACCAAATGGGGCAGGTAAAACTACCTTTGTAAATCTTTTAACAGGAGACTTCCCCCCTACTACAGGAACAATAAAATTATTTGGCAAAGATGTTACAAATGTGCCGACACAAAAACGAGTTGAAAGCGGAGTGCTTCGCTCCTTTCAACTGGTGCAGGTATTTGATAATCTGACTGTACAACAAAATATAGCCCTGGCATATTATAGAAAAGTGCAGGGCCCCCGTTCTTTGGCAACAAGTTTTTTTCAAAAATTATCCAATAAACAGTATAAAGAAAAAGTTGATGAAATCAGGGAACTTTTTGGCTTTGCAGGTGTTGAAAACACCTATGTAAGCGCCCTTTCCCTGGGGAATAAAAAGAAACTTGAAATTGCCATGAGCTATATTACAGATCCGGAATTAATGATCCTGGACGAACCTTTTTCCGGACTTGGCGATCAGGATATTGATTCTTTTATTCAAGTACTCAAAAGCTGGGTTCATAAAAAAACACTTTTAATTGTAGAACATAAACTTTCAAAACTAACGAGTATAGTAGATGAATTAGCTGTCTTGCACGAAGGGCGGCTCATTGCCTATGGCCCCTGCGAAGAGACTCTGAACGATCCAGAGGTTAGAAGGTCTTATTGGAAAATCACCGAGCCTGACAAGCAGGAGAAATCAAATGACAAATGATGTATTATTGTCGGTAAAAGATGTAGGTGTTTCCTATGATGCCTTGAAAGTAGTATTTGATGTCTCTTTAACTGTGGAAAAGGGAAAGGTTGTCTTTCTTTCAGGACGCAATGGTTCCGGAAAAACCACACTCTTTAAAACCATATCAGGTTTTCTTAAACCCAACTCAGGGGAAATCAAATTCAGGGATGAAAGCATAATTTCCCTAAAGCCATTCCAGGTTGCTCTCAAGGGAGTTAAATACGTTCATCAGGATAAATCGGTTTTTTCTTCCATAACAGTTAAAGAAAATCTTGAACTGGGAAGTTACGCTACCAAAGATCAGGACTGGGACAGGGTTTTAGCCTATGTTCCCAAGATTAAAACCCTTTTTTCCCGCAAAGCCGGCAACTTAAGCGGCGGCGAAAAACAGATGCTTCTTATTGCCATGGCCTTATTGGGCAAACCAGACCTTTTGCTTTTAGACGAGCCCACCGAAGGTTTGGCTCCTCATGTTGTTAATGATCTTACCGAGGTATTTGAAAAGCTCAAGAACGAGACCACCTTATTTATTATTGAACAGAACTTGCCCATGGTAGCCAAGATAGCGGATAAAGTATATGCCATGAAAGAAGGGCATATTGTTGCTGAGATTACAGACCAAAAGGCAATCTCAAATTGTGAATTTGAAAAGTATCTTTAAGAAGGAGCAGTATGAAAAAATTCAGATTTGATATATTTATTCCATTTGCTATTGTCGGCTTCCTGATTCTGGCAAGGTATTTATTGCCTCTTAACAAGGCCTTTTTTCTCCAGGTAACAATGTTTACTCTGTATGTTATGGGTAATAATATGCTGATGGGTTACATGGG
>WRFK01000187.1 GCA_009778835.1 Spirochaetaceae bacterium | reverse complement strand
CTTTTTTTTCTTGCATTGTTAACCCCATTTTTTATCCGACCCTCCATCGGATAGTTTATTTGGGTTAGATTTTTATTTTGAGGCATGGAGACTTTTCGGTTAGATTATTTATGAGGCAATTCGTCTGCTTGACAGGCTGCACAATATAATGTACACTTATTACATCCTTAGGAGTTGGAACTATGGAGCAGTTTCAGGGAGCATTGATTTATAGGATGCAAAAAGATGGAACAGAAATGGCAAAAAGTCTTTGACATTGTTTTCTTTGAAACCGCAAGCGGTAAACAGCCAGCCAGAGATTTTATTAAGAGACTTTCTAAAGATGACCAAAAGGAAATAGGGGCAGATATTAGGGTAGTCCAAAACAGTTTTCCTATAGGGCTACCGCTAGTCAGGAAGCTAAAACCAGATTTATGGGAAATTAGAAGTCTGATCAAGGATGGTATTTTCAGGGTATTTTTTACTATCCTTAATGAAAAGATTATTTTGCTTCATGCTATTGTAAAAAAATCCAATAAAACGCCTCTTAAGGAACTTGATGTCGCAGTTACACGTTTGAATGAATTTAAGAGAATGCAGAAATAGAGCATGTCAACGAAGGGCTTAATACCCTTTATTAACAAAGTGGAGAATGAAAACAGTGAAAGGTACAGGTCAAAATTTTGATGATTTTTTAATTGAGCAAGGTATATATGATGAAGTCAATGAATTAGCTGCAAAAAAACTCATTACATATCAGCTGCAACAAGCTATGCAAGAACAAAACATGACCAAAAGTTCTATTGCAAAAAAAATGAAAACATCCAGGGTCGCTATTGATAATATACTGGACCCTACTTTTAATACTTCAATTGATTCTCTTGAACGTTTTGCTCATGCTTTGGGTAAAAAATTAACAATTTCATTAATTTAAGCTGGTCGATTGATCTACATGGTTCCGGACTTTAGGCAATAAATAAACTTCTATTCATTAAGGCATTTTTTATTATAAAAATCAGTAAGCTCCTGATCGCTCATTGTGTTTTGGCGCCCATCATTATAAAGAGAATCGATCCACTCTTTCATCTCTATTACAACAGGATCTGTCTTATTATAAATTTTTCCATTTGTTAGCTCTGTATGATTATTCAGCCAATATGTTATTCCACCAACACCTGAAACATTATTTATGATTACACTTGGCTTCTTGTTTAATATTTTTTCTGTATCAAAAATATTATAAATCTCCTCATCTTTTATAAGGCCATCGGCATGAATACCTGCCCTTGTCTGGTTAAAATATTTTCCTACAAATGGGGTCATGGAAGGAATTTTATAGCTTAAATGATTTTCATAATAATGAGCTATTTCCGTAATTACTGTGGGATCCATTCCATCCAGAGAACCTTTTAACGAAGCATATTCAAAAACCATTGCTTCCAGAGGAATATTGCCAGTCCTTTCGCCTATACCAAGCAGGGAACAGTTAACAGCGCATGCGCCATAAAGCCATGCTGCCGTAGCATTTGCAACTGCTTTGTAAAAATCATTATGACCATGCCATTCAATAAGCTCGGACGGAACACCAGAAAAATGCTGGAGACCAGAGATAATACCAGGCACACTTCTTGGCATTGTTACACCGGAATACGGAATTCCAAATCCCAAAGTATCGCATATACGGAATTTTATAGGTATAGATGCCTCTTCCGATAAATCCATAAGCGCATTAACAAACGGCACTACAAAACCATAAAAATCTGCCCGCGTAAGATCTTCAAGGTGGCATCTTGGAGCAATACCTGTTTCAAGCGCATCTTTTACAACTGCAAGATAATGTTCAAACGCCTGTCGTCTTGTCATTTTTAATTTTTTAAATATATGGTAATCTGAGCAGCTTACGAGAATACCGCTTTCACGTACTCCGATATTTTTTATTAATTCAAAATCAGCCTTACTTGCCCTTATCCATGTTGTGATTTCAGGATATTTATACCCCTTATCCCTGCATGACTGCATCGCATCTCTGTCTTTTTTGCTGTAGACAAAAAACTCCGACTGCCTGATTATTCCATTAGGACCACCCAGTCTGTGAAGGAACTCATATAAATCAACTATTTGCTCAACTGTATACGGAGTTCTTGCCTGCTGACCATCCCTGAAAGTTGTATCTGTTATCCAGATATTTTCAGGCATATTCATATCAACCTTGCGGTGATTAAAAGGGATATTTGGAACATCATAATATGGGAAGATGTCCCTGTACAATATAGGCTCATTAACATCCTGGAGCTTATATCTATGAGGTTCAAATTCCAGTAAATTGCTTCTTTTGCTGATATTCAATTTTACTACATCCTTGATTTTGATGGTTTTACTAAAGATACTAATAGAAAGAAAAGATGTCAACTTTTTAAATTGCAATCACAATTGGCTTAACTATCGTTACTCGAATTAATCTTTTTTAATGAGGAACAAAGATGATATGCAGTATCCGGTCCCACGAGCCGCTTGGCGCTTTCAAGACTTTTTATTTTACTGCGGCCTCTGGCAATCAAAGATCTGTAAAAATATTTTTTCTTGATATAGAGATGATTTCTTTCTATTTGATTTTCATTGATAATATCTTCTTCATCCATAGATTGCCAAAATCCAATATTTTTTCAAATAGCCCGTATAGCCAGAACAAGACATCCTGGAACACAATAGCCGCAATTTATACATTTTTCACTATTTATAAAAGCTTTCCCCTCTATCATGGATATTGCAGAAGAAGCGCAAGTCTCAACACATTTTCCGCAACTTAGACAGGCTCGTTGCACAATTTGAAATCTTTTATTGGATCCTTTTAATGTAGGATTGGAAAAACCTGAAGTATCTTCTGAATCAAAAAAAGAAATATTATAATCAACTTCTTCTTCGCTAACCATACCCAAAGCTATTGGATAATTTCCAAGAGACCTTGCATAAGCAATCGCCTTATCGTATTCTCCAAGAATATTTCCACCGGCAAGGATCTTCATAAGATATATCCCCTTGTTTGCTTCCCTGCATTTTATAATTGCTTTCTCCATATCTGGGAGAGATCCACCTATTATGCCCATACCTTTATAATTTATTAAGGGGAACACAATATCAAGTTCTTTAACATCAGCAGCCAGCGAAACAACTTCCGCGGAATGACAACTAACGCCTACAGCTTTTATTGTCCCTTTTTCTTTTAAATCAAGTAACGCTCTTAAAGCGCCTGCTCGTATCCTGAACAGATTTTTGTCACCTCTTGCCGCATGTATATGAAAAATATCAATTTTTTTTAGACCAAGCATTTCTAATGCTTCGGAAACAGCATCCTCCATTTCATTATATTCAGCTGCATTGCTTTTTGAGGCAATTATTGGAACAATGCCTGTCTCTTCCATTGCTTTTTTTATTGGTACGTAAGTTTTATAAGCCTGGGCAGTATCTACAAAGTTGATTCCCCCTTTTAATGCTCTTGCAACAATCGCAGTGCCATATTCAACATCCAGATTTTTCTGCATAGGCCCCATAGGTAAAGCGCCAAAGCAAAGTTCTGTAACCTCTATTCCGGTAAGTCCAAGTTTATATCTTCTCATGATTGATATTTTATTGGTTTTTTCATAAATTGTAAATTACTATGGGAATTATAAATATCAAAACCGAAAGAGTTTTAATAAGAAACCTTGTCAAAAGCGATGCAGAAGATTACTTTCAAATATTTGGCAATCCTGTTATTGCAAAATACGATGATTTTTTGCCTATGAAAAGAGAAG
>WRFK01000186.1 GCA_009778835.1 Spirochaetaceae bacterium | reverse complement strand
TTTTTTTTGCAAAGATATATCAAATATTTGTATTATCAAAATTTATTGTAACTTTGTCGTCTAATTTTTAAAAATCTTATATATGAAAAAAGTGAAAAAAGTAGGCATTATTTTCCTTTCTTTTCTTTTAGTGTTTATCATATTTCTTATACTTTTGCCAGCCTCTGATAAAATTACTACAAAGGAACAAAGAGAAGCATGGAACAAGCAAAAACAAGAAACAATAGAAACAAAATGATTTATTTATAATTCCTATAAGCCTTTTTAGGCCTATTTTTTAAATAGTAAGAGTTATGTTCATTTTTAAAAGCCTCTATTTCATAAGGATTACCTTCATACCCTCTTGTTTTATCGTAATATTTATACTTTAGATCATATAATAAAGGGTTATCTTTATGTTGAGCATGATGAATCAATTCATGGGTTATTGAAACACTATCATTAGGATTTTTAACTCGTATTACTGGTTTATTAGGATTATATTTATCAAAACCATGAGTGTCATCATATCTTGATTCGCCAGGTATAGTTGGATCTACCATCACTCTTCTTTTATCAAAGTCAGAAGGAACATGTTTTGGAAGAAGAAAATTTTGCCCTGCTAAAGGATTATGACCTACAGAAGCAGGATTAATAGCAGTTTTTGGATTCCTATGCCTGTTATAAGAATCTGTAACAGTCATTTGCTGTCCATCAGGATTATTCCCTTGAAATAAATTACCACCTTTTGCCCTAGATCATGGATGATAATTAAAATTACCCTGTTGATCAGGACCATATCCCAAACTCATTGACCTGGCAGCATTCATACTCCAGTTTTCTTTTCCTATTTGTCCTAATTGTCCAAAAATACCAGCCATAGCTGCACTTCTTTGATTATCCAAAGCAGCCATGTTTTGCATATTGGCTATATCAACTTCTCTTTGAGCCTGTGCATTAAACATCTGATCCCTGGAGCTAGCTTCTTGATTATATCTATCTATACCAAGATTATGCGCAGCTATCCTTTCCATATTACCCTGATTATACATATCTTCCTGTATCCTTGCATTGGTAAGATTCCCCTGTGTCTCTCCTGCTATCCTTGAGCTAAGTAACCCCCTCATAGCGCTGTTTCCCAAAGCTCCAGACTGAGCCAGTCTCATCGCAGCATCACCCTGTTGTTTTATCTTAGGAAGCAATCCCAGATCCCTGGGTGTATAATTCAATTTGTTATTTAACATAGGTGTCTTTACAGTATGTGCCTTCTCAACTTTAGGCCTCTTACCAATCATACCAGCATACTGAGCCATATTACCTATAACAGGAGCATATCTCATCATACTGTTCCTGTTAGTATATGCAGCCTTCTGTTCCGCCAATCTTCTATTAGCAGAATCAACAGCCAATTTGTCTACTTGAGCAGATAAATCCCCATAAGTATCAGATACTTTAACATCAGGTATATTAAATTTAAAATCAACATTTCCCTTAGCAATACTTTCTAATGCCTTCCTTGAATTAGTCAATCTCTCAACCCCAGTATTTATTCCAGAACCCTTATTCACTCCCCCAGCCCCAATAGTCCCATAAGTCACAACAGTCCCAATAGTCCCAAATGTGTAAGAGTAAACAGAGATAACCTCAGAGAAATGGCGCTTGGTAAATGGAACAACCTGCATGAAGCATTAATCAAAGACTGGGAAGAAAACCTGGTTAGAACAGCCATTAGTAATGGTTATGATGTAATTGTCGATGATACAAATTTGAATCTCAATACCTGTGAAAGATGGAAAAAAGTATCCATCTATCTGGATTGTAAAATAGAGTTTAAATTCATAGCAACAGCACTTGATGAATGTATCCGCAGAGATAAACAAAGACCTGATCCTGTAGGTGAAAATGTAATCAGAAAATTATATGACAAATATTTAAAACTTTAAAAAATATGAATCTAATATCAAACCAAGAGTTTATTGAAAAATATAAACCAATCCAAAATTGCAGGTTCCCAACCTTTGGAACCATCATCCCCGAGAATCACATCCTCCAACCCTACATCTGGGACAGGAGAGAAAAAACATTACTCACAGAATACATCCAAATCAGATGCTTCTTCAGTGTCACCAAAGACCCAAATGTCCCAAATGTCCTAAACATTACACCAGCAAGCAGTCCTGCATTAGGTGTAGCTTGGATCATCACAGAATGTGCCTACAGACCTGAAAATCTGGAATATACTGTAATATATTTTTAACAATAACTTTTAATAACAAATTAATAATGAACGATTTAGATAAAGTTCTCAGTGAACACTTTAATTTTAAAACAACAGAAAAGGTAGAAAAAGCACAAAATAAAGAAGCCAATCTACCTGAAATTATACAGTCAGAAGATGGAAAAGTGGCTGTTAGTGCAAAACAATTATACGAGTATCTTGATGTAGACACCAGATTCAATGATTGGATTGAAAGAAAAATCCAAAAATATGAATTTGTTGAAAATCAAGACTATGTATTGGTTGCTCAAAAAAGAGTAACCAATAATCCTAAGAATCCTGTAACAGAATTTACAGATTACGCCATGACCATCAATATGGCCAAAGAATTATCCATGGTAGAAAACAATGACAGGGGTAGACAGGCAAGAAAATACTTCATTGAATGTGAGGAAAGGTTAAAACATGTAGTACAGGAACAAAAATCTGTTGCTGTTACACCTTTAGAAGCCCTCAAACTGATGGTAGAAGCTCTGGATGAAAATGACAGAAGGATAACAATCGTAAATGACAAAGTAGACCTTCTGAAAAATGATGTAGATGACCTGAAGAAAAATGGCATCAGTTCACCTGATGATACAAAAAGAATAAAAGTAAGGGAATACCTTAAACTAAAAAACATAGGTTATTCAAGTAGCCAGAGAAAAGGTATAGGAAAAGCAATCATTACTTATTGTAAAAAGAATAATGTTGATTTTGTACCAGACATAACAGGAGCATATTATCCTGTATGGGTTGTAGAATACATATTAAATACAAGATATTTTAACATCTCTGACACATCATTAAAACCAGTATCTCCCATTGAAAATGATTATTTATCCATTTCCCAGTATGCAACCAAGCATGGAATAAAAACAGATGTCAGATGCAATGAAGAAAGATTGTCAAACACAGCCAAAGGCATGTGTATAGCATCAAATATTCCTATATCTGTCAGTGGAAAAATAATTGCTAATGGCATATTAGTCAATACCTATCCTGAATATATCTGTAAAGAAGCTTTTATAAAAAGAGGTTATATCCATTAACATCAGTAAACACAACCTGCTGGGTCTCAAAGACCCGGTAGGTTTTAAACCCAAAAAACATAAAAAACAATGCAAACAGCAATAGTAACACTATCAACAGTATATGAAATCCCTTTAGACACTATCAAAGAGAGTCTGGGAATAGACAACCCCTCTAATATAGAAATCGTTAGGGAAGCAGAAGAAATAGCCAAAGAATGGTGGAAAGAAGAAGTTCCTAAATTTCTTGATTATCCAGAAGACTTTGTCATCATAAACACAGAATTTTAGAAACCTAACCACCCCAACAGTCCCCAAAGTCCCCATTGTCCCCATTATCAAATAATATAGAAGTTTGGAATCATTGCTACTTTTCGGGTAATTGCTTCCTATAGTATAGGAACAATGCCACTATAAAGACAAAAGTCTCTATAATAATTTCAAATCACATAATAATGCAATTTAGTTCAACCATACCACACCAGTACCTTCTGCTAAAAGGCAAGGTGGAGTTC
>WRFK01000185.1 GCA_009778835.1 Spirochaetaceae bacterium | reverse complement strand
GAAGATGAAATCATAAGGTTACGGGAAGAGCTGGAAAAACTGGCAGAGAGAAAAGAAGTTCTTGCAGAAGGGCTTAAAGAGCTTAAAGTAACGTATGAGTTTGAAAGCGTAAATGCTGAAATGAATATTGAAGATCAGTTTTCATATGTTTCAGGCTATATACCTGCCAATCTTACTGATAAGTTAAAAGAAGCTGCTACTGCGAATAATTGGGCAATTCTTATAAGAGATCCGGGTATTGAAGACAGGCCTCCTACTCTTCTAAAAAATAATAAATTTACAGAATTTATAAAACCACTTTTTTCTTTTCTCGAAGTTACACCTGGGTATAAGGAATTTGATATTAGCTTATTTTTCCTTATTTTCTTTATACCATATACAGCAATGATCATTGGCGATGCAGGATATGGGGCGCTTTTCTTTTTAATTACGCTCATAATGCGCATAAAGATAAAGAAATTCAAAGGGAGAGTTTTTGGACTTTTTTTTATACTAAGTTTAGCTATTATTTCATGGGGAACAATAACCGGAAACTGGTTTGGTTCAAAAACAATTTCGGAAATACCTTTTATTGCATCTTTAACAATGCCTGAAATTGCAGCTTTTGGGGACTCTAACGAAAATATTAAGCAGCTTGTAATTTTGATAGGTATGGTGCAGCTTACTCTTGGCATTTTAGTAAGCTTTATAAGAAAAATGCCTTCTTTGATTGCGTTTGCGCAGATTGGCTGGCTTTTTATTCTTTATGGAATGTATTTTGCTGTTCAGTATTTTGTATTGGGAGCAAAATCAATAAATCCTGTTGCCGGATTATTGCTCCTTATAGGGTTTTCGTTTTTAGTGATTTTTTCCTATCAGGAGAAAGGGAAAAATGTTTTTAAAGGGTTCCTGGCAGGATTAGCCTGGTCGCCCCTTACAGCGCTTAACTGTATAAGTATTTTTGCAGACATTATCTCTTATATCAGACTTTTTGCTGTAGGTCTTGCAGGTTGGGCAGTTGCCTCAAGCTTTAATGTTATAGTTGGCAATGTTTCAAATAGCGGCGGAGTTGTTGGGATAATATTGGGAGCGCTTATTGCTCTTGCAGCTCACTCATTTAATATAGCCCTTAGCGCTTTGGCTGTAATTGTTCATGGCGTAAGGCTTAATATGCTTGAATTTGGAAGTAAAGTTGGGATGGAGTGGACAGGTCAACCTTATACCCCATTCAGTAAGGAAAGTGCTTAATTACTATCTTGGGAAGGTTTTTCCTTGATAGGATAAAAATATAAACTTAAAGTAATTTTAAGGAAGGAGTTAATAATATGGACATTGCTCAAATGGGAGTAGGCGCTGCTTATGCTCTTGCAGCCGCTGGTTCTGGATGGGGGTTTTTTGTAGTTGGACAGGCAGTATTAGGTGCATGGAAAAAATGTTATGCTCAAAATAAACCTGCTCCATACATTCTGATGGTTTTTTTCGGCATGCCTTTTTCACAGAATATTTATGGTATGATTCTTATGAATTCTCTTAAAGATGCAGTAGGGACAGCAGATCCGGGCCTTATCATGGGCGCTGGTCTTTTTGGCGGTATTGGAATGGGTATGTCGGCATTGTCTCAGGGAATAGTTTCTGCTGTTGCAGCTGATGCTTATGTAGCTACCGGAAAGGGATTTGTAAACTCTATTATATGTCTGGGTGTTATAGAATCTGTAGCGCTTTTCCAGATGGTTTTCTTGATGGGACTTGTTTCATAGTTCGGGAAAAAGTGTAAGAGCTATCCAGCTAAAGTTGACCTGTTTGGGAAGCTTATAGCGGATATGGCTAATCTATGTATTTATAAACAAGCATGGTTAAAAATCATGCTTGTTTTTTTTTGGCAATCGTTATTTTTGGGCTCAAACCCATGTAGCTTCAGATTCAGACTATTAAAAATATTGCACTGGTGTATGAAAAATAATACACTAGTCTGATTTTACTTTTTGTCCTGCCTTTACCTGCTATATAACTCCTTATATTACAAGGAATTATTTTTATTAAAAAAATATTGGACTTGGCACAAATATTGCATAGTAATTATCAAATAAGTATTGAGGTGATTTTTGAATAATTTATTTGCTACTATTACTGCTAATACCATATCAATAAATATTCTGGAATTAAGAACAGAATTATTCAGGAAAAGTATCCATATGCTTATAGCTATGGTCCCAATGATAGCTGCAATTGACAGGGGCATTGCCTTTTCTCTTCTTGGTATAGGAGTGATCATATATACTTATTCAGAAATTTTAAGGGCAAAAGGACATAGCCTTATACTTATATCAGGGCTCAAAGATTTTGCATTAAGAGAAAAAGACAGGTATAGTTTTGCCGGCGGTCCGGTTACTCTTGCTCTTGGCGCAATGACTGCTCTTCTTTTTTATCCATCAGATATAGCAAAAATCGCTATTTATGCTCTTGCATTCGGCGATGGGTTCGCAAGTATTGTTGGAAAAGTTTTTGGCACAATAAAAATACCTTTTACAGGCGGAAAAACAATTGAAGGCAGCATGGCATGTTTCTTTGCTGTGTTAATTTCAACCTTTAAAATCACATCGAATATAGGGGTTTCTTTTACAACAGCTTTGGTAGTTGCGATTACAGAAGCATTCCCCCTTGGCGATTACGATAATTTTATTATTCCTGTAGTTGCGGGCACAACAGCATTTATAATGCTTGGTTAGTTCTCAAATTTCTTCCTGATTTATTAAAAAACTCGCGTCTCTGGCTTTAATACCATTTATAAATTTCACGTATTTTACTTGAGAATAAAGCAGTTCCTGCGATCATAAATGCCATTCCAACTGAAAAATATGGAATTGAAACCATATAAAATGTTATCTCCCTGCCTGTAACTATAAAAAGCAAGCTTATTGCAAGGTAAAAATATTCGGTATTTCTTTTTTGGAAATAATTTATAACAAAAATGAGTAGTGCAAGGAATTCTATGAAAATAAGCGCAAAAAAATAGTAGCTAAAAAAACCTGGCATATAATAGCTGTTGTCAAGTGTATTATCTGAAAGCGGAATTGCAGAGGAGAGCATAAATGAAATAACAATTATAATTATTACAGGCATATTTAATTTATTGATTATCATATCCGAAGAAGCCAATGCCGAAGTAAAAAGAGCGAAAACACCGCACATTTTACTAAAATAGGCTACCCTGGATAAAAACATTATGTAAACAAAAGATGAATTAAGTTCCTGCAGTATTACAATAAGCGATCTGGAAGATTCAAAAGCCAGGCTTACAAGGTAAATCATAAAGAAAAATACTTCGGTGCTGCTTGTTTTATAAAAAAACAGTCTTAAAATGAACAAACTTGCAGCAGAATAAAGAATCAGCAGAAAGCCAAATATATAGTTGCTGGAAGTACATAATTTTTTATAAGCCAGATATGCGCTCTCTATTTCTCCGGTCATATAAAGAATATATGGGACAAATGCCAGAAATATAAGGACAGCCACTAATATTCCGATAATAACTAGTAAAGTGTTATTTCTATGTGTTATAGTCATATAATTCGATAATAGTATAAAAAACTTTTATTAAAGACAATGTTCTGTACGATAAAGAAGTATAAGGAAGGAAAAAATGCGGAAAATATCAATATTAATAGTATTTATTTTAGGAAGTCATTTCCTTTTTGCAGGTGACATTGCTAATTTTGTAAATATCGGATTTTCCGGAGATTCACGCTACTTTATGTTTGCACAATATGGTGTGACAGACTCTGTAATATATTCAGATATATATGCTG
>WRFK01000184.1 GCA_009778835.1 Spirochaetaceae bacterium | reverse complement strand
TTGCCGAGAATGGCTTCTCTAGAGAGTTTGGAGCCAGAAACATCTCCAGGGTATTCAGAGAAAAAGTAAAAGACCTTTTTGTCGATAGAGTCATCTTTGGAGACCTTGAAACAGGTGGTCATGTTGTTGTTGATGTTCAGGATAATGAAGTGGTTTTAAAAGTCCCTGTTATGTAAGAGTCTGTCCATAATATGAAGAATAGATTTCCATATTTAGATGAGTCTGTTTTTTTTGAATTTCCTCCTGTAGAGCGCGCTCAGTCAAATGGCCTTCTTGCAGTTGGTGGAAATCTCTCTCCCGGAGTGGTTATATCGGCATATAAGCAGGGGATATTTCCATGGTTTTCCGAAGGCGATCCTATTTTGTGGTGGTCACCTGATCCCCGGTATGTGCTTTTTCCCGAAAAGCTTCACATTTCAAAAAGCCTTAAAAGAAATTTAAAAAAGAATTTATTTAATGTGTTTTTTAACACAAGGTTTAATGAAATAATAGGGGAGTGCCGCAAAGCAGCAAGACCTGGACAGAATGGCACATGGATAACAGAAGAAATGGAAAAAGCTTATATTAAACTTTTTGAGCTTGGTTATATATCCTGCGCTGCAGTAACAGAGCCCGATTCCGATAAACTGGCAGGCGGAGTGTATGGGGTTAAAATAGGCAGGTGCTGGTTTGGGGAATCAATGTTTACAAAAGTGGATAACGCATCCAAGTATGGGTTTGTAAAATTTGTCGAGTATCTTAAACAAGATGGTGTTGTTATAATAGATTGTCAGGTTAAAACCGATAATCTTGAAAGATTTGGCGCAGAGATGATTCCTCGCGCGCAATTTCTTGATATTGTAAAATCAAATATCTCTTAAAAAACTATATACTAAGGAAAGATTAAAAGGATTAAAATGAAAAGATCAGCAAAAAAAAGTTTTCTTTTGTTTTCGTTATTTATTTTACTTGTACTAAAAAGCTTATTCGCAGAGCAAATTTATAAGAGTTTTGATGATGTCATTCCTGTTGATCCAGCTCTTTTGGTTGTAAAAATGGAAAACGAGTTTACTTATTATATAAAAGAGAACCATAAGCCCGAAAACAGGATTATCTTAAGACTTGTTGTCAATGCAGGTTCGATCCTTGAAGAAGAAAACCAAAGAGGGCTTGCCCATTTTCTTGAACACATGGCATTTAATGGGACAAAAAATTTTCCGGATAACTCTCTTGTTGATTTTCTGGAAAAAGCAGGGATAAAATTCGGGCCTGATCTAAATGCATATACAAGTTTTGACAGCACTGTATATATGCTCGACATCCCTTCCGGGAGAGAAGATCTTCTTGATGCAGCATTGCTTATAATGTTTGACTGGGCTTCGGGAATCACAAATGAAATTAACCATATTCAAAAAGAAAGAGGCGTTGTAATTGAAGAATTGAGAAAGGGCAAAGGGGCAAGCGAAAGAATCGCAGAAGTACAAAGAAAAGCGATTTTTGGCGATTCGAGATATTCGGACAGGACGCCGATTGGAACAATAGAAGTCCTTGAGAATTTCACACAGGAAGATGTTGTATCTTTCTATAACGATTGGTACAGGCCGGACCTTATGGCGCTAATAGCCGTAGGAGATTTTGATAAAAATATTATTGAAAAAAAGATTATAGAAAGATTTTCACAGCTTTCCGGAAAAGAATCAAGAAAAGAAAGAATTGAATACCCTATAGCGAATAGAACTTCAGATATTGTATCTATTGTAAAAGATAGCGAAACTACTTCTGCAGATGTAAAAGTAATATACCTTCTTGATAATCCCGGAGAGAGCACTGTTGGGGATTACAGAAATTCTATTATATCTTCTTTGTATGCATCAATGCTTAATAACAGATATAAGGAAAGAGTGGTGGAAAGCGATCCCCCTTTTGCAAGCGCTTCTGCGGGGTTTGGAAGATTTGTCCGCACTAAATCCGGTTTTTCGGCAATATGCGTAGCAGAGCCGCAAAATATTACAGGAGGCTTTACTGCTCTTGTTGAAGAACTTTCAAGAGCCAAACAACATGGCTTTACTAAAAGCGAATTCGAAAGGGCAAAAGAGAGCCATATAAAACTTTTTCAGCATCTTTACCTTGAAGCAGCAAATACCAGGTCTGAAACACTTGCTGCGGAATATTCCAGAAATTTTCTTGAAGGAGAATTTGTACCTGGTATTGAATATGAATATCTTTTAACAATTGATCTTATTAAAGAGATCACTATTGATGAAATTGATGAACTTTCGGATCATTACATTAAAGATAAAGGCGTTATTATTTTAATAAGCGCTCCCGAAGATTCGGAATTAAGCGATACCCAGAAAGATAAAGATATGATCCTGGAAATTTTTTATACTCTCCTTGAAAAAGAATTGGAGCCTTATTCAGATGACACTTATGACGGAGATTTGGTTAGCAATATGCCTTCTCCGGGAAAAGCTGTTCTTGAAAAAAGCAATGATGCAAAAGGAATTCTTTATTACAAACTTTCAAATGGAGCTACTCTTATTATCAAGCAGACAAATTTCAAAAATGATCAGGTGTTGTTTTCTGCATTTAGTCGCGGCGGAAATTCTCTTTCAACAGACGATGAATGGGTTTCTGTAAATTTTACCTCTGCTATTGTTTCCATGGGTAAAATAGGTAATTTCAAAAGAATGCAACTCGATAAATATCTTCAGGGAAAGGTTGTAAATGTCTCTCCGTATATTTCGGAAACAACGGAAGGATTTTCAGGCAGCTCTTCTATGGAAGATATTGAAACACTTTTTAAACTTGTGCATCTTTATTTTAATCAAGTGGAAAAAGACAAAAATGTTTTTGACTCATATATATCAAGGCTCAATATTCAAATGAAAAACAGGGAACTTTCTCCGGATGTAGTGTTTGCCCGTAAACTGTTTACAATTCTTTCAAATGGGAATTTCAGAGGGCTTCATTTCGATACCTCTTCTATTCCAAAAATAGATATTGACACTGCTTATAGTTTTTTCAAAAGAAGATTTTCAAATCCGGGAGATTTTACATTTATATTTACAGGATCTGCAGGCGCAGAAATCATTGTTCCTCTTGCTGAGAAATATCTTGCCTATCTCCCCGATAAAACCAATCTTGATCCAGCAAGGGAGAAAATGTGGAAAGATAATGGTTTAAGATATCCTGATGGCAAAATCAAAGAGACAATTTTTATGGGCAAAGAGGAAAAAGCAAAAGTAGCAATATCTTTTAAAGGAGATTTTGATTGGAACAGGGAAAACATTGTTCTCTTAAACGCTCTTACAGAAGTAGCGGATATAAGGCTTAGAAATATTATAAGGGAAGATGAAAGCGGGACATACAGTATTTCTGTTTACCCTGTTGTCAACAAGTTCCCTTTTTCCCAGTATCAGATAATCGTATATTTTGTATGCGCTCCTGAAAGGGCAGAAGCGCTAAAAGAACTTGCCCTTAGTGAGATTGCTGCCCTTTCAGACGCTATTCCGGAAGGTACATTGATGAAATTTAAAAATTCATCGATCCTTGATTTTCAAAAGCAGCTAAAAGATAATGGTTTCTGGCTCTCTGTAATTAGAGATAACGAAATTGATAACTTCGGCCTTGCCTGGCTTGATATATATCAAATGATGATCGAAAATATTACAGAACAGGATGTAATGAAAGCAGCAAAGCTATATTTTAATATGGAAAGTATGATAGATCTTACCATGTATCCCGAGCAATAGCCCGTTATCACCCTGTTGCGAGTCGCCACTAGCCGTTCCGTCATTGCGAGGCAATTACCCCCTG
>WRFK01000183.1 GCA_009778835.1 Spirochaetaceae bacterium | reverse complement strand
CATTGGAGCTTTTGAATACTAATAAATATTCGATACTAAAAAGGAGAAACAATGAATCTGAATAAACATACAAAAAAATTAATTTTTACAATCATTTTATCAATAATGATAATGGGTACAGCTTTTGCCGAAGAAGCAGCTTTAGTTCCAGGTAACACCTTGCGTGTAACCTTTGTCCCTTCCTTTGGTTTCCAAATTCAAACATGGGATTGGGAAGGAGTATCAACAGATGAGGTAATGTTTGCCAGCCTCGGACTTGGGCTTGAATTTGGCCCTGCTGATTGGGTCAATTTTCAATTATTATGGATTCCGGGCATAAATGTTTACTCAAAAATATCTGATGGTGATTATGGCAATATGACAGATCTATTTTTGGGTGTAAAGATAGGGCTTTGGGCGCAGGAAGGAGCTCTTTTTGAATCTGATAAAATCAGATTTTCTTTTGCGCCAGGAATGAAAATGCCGCTTGGCGGATTTAATGCCACAGAAAAAGCAGAAACAGTTCGGGAACCAGACCAGCACTTGTGGGGTTCTGTTTTACGGCTATATTTAGATTACATCATTAATCCCTTATTCTTTGTTAATGTGTATCTGGAAGGAATTTATTATCCCAAGCAATGGACATATAATCCGGCTTATAAAACACACCTGGTTGAGCACCCTATAGATATTAATTCCGAGTTGGAAGTACACTTTCGCTATCCGCTTAAAAATTCAGCAATTGCCCTAAAGGGTGGTTTATCTGCAGCTTTTTTTATTGCTCCTGTAATGAATTCAAGAGATGATGATGCAACTAATCAGTATTGTTTTAGCACAGGAATGTATTTTGCTACAGAGTTCTCCCCTTCTTTTGATTTAGCCCTCCGCTATCGTTTTCCCATAACAGGAATAAATACCGAACCAGTACACCTGGTAAGCATTGTTGCAAGATATTTATTTTCAGGATCCAAATAACTTAAAGAGCTTTTCCAATGCTGCCCAATTGCATCCGATGTTTGTCGGGTTCCAGGGGCAGCAATTTTAAAACCTGCATACCTTCGAATAACACCTTTTTTCTATTGCAGAAAGTGGCTGTCCGAGAAGTATGATTTTTTAATTTTTCTTTTATAAAAATTCAAATCGATTGCTAACAATTCCTGCTTTTTTTGTATTCTTATACACAGAAACGAATAAAAAATCATACTTCTAAACTTATTGGACAGCCCCCAGTACGATATTAATTCTTATAAAAATTTATTGACAAACACATACTCATGTCCAATCTTCCACTTTAAGCCCTTTTATTTTAGAAAAGTGTTTTGTGTTGCGCGATACAAGCGTTGCTCCAGCTACAATCGCCGATGCAGCTATGAGCATGTCCATGTTATCCAGCGGATTTTCTGATTTTTCCAATACTGTCCGAATATCTCCATAAATCTCAGAGGCGGAAACATCAAAAGCAATCACTCTGAACTTACAAAGAACTTCATGAAGCCAGAAATAAAGCTCCTTGGAATAACTCCTTTTAAGACCAAGCATCAGTTCTGCATAGGTTATTGCGCTTATGCAAAACTCATCCTTGTCATGATTTGCTGCCTTAATGCGAACCCCTTTTGGATTGTCCTTCATAAAAAAACTCACCGTGTCTGTATCGAACATATAAATCATAAGCGCACCTCGCGCGGCTTTTCGCTAATAGCTTTGCGCTTTACATCAAAATCAGGAAAAGCAGGCATTTCACTAATGATTTCCGCCCAACTTTTCTGCGATTTTTCATAAAGGATTATCTTCCCTTTCTCTTTTGTAATATAAACCTCATCGCCAGAGACCCTGAATTCCTTTGGGAGCCGTATTGCTTGCGATCGTCCATTCATAAAAACTTTCGCTGTAGTCATGTTCATCTTGCCTCCTGTCATGGTATATACTTTTAATATATATCATGATGGAACAAAAATCAATAATATACAGGTTAATGGCAAAGAAAAATTCCCTGATCATAAAGAGCTAAAACTTTCCACTTCTTATGAAAAAATATAGCAGTCAAGCAGAACCCTCAACCATGCAGAGCGAAGGTTCTGCGACATGGCCACCCAGAGTACCGAGAGCATTATCACATTTTGTGAGCGGTAAGCCCCCCCCGAAGTACCGAGAGCATTACCGCGATAAAGCGCAGGGTGCTCCCGCCCCAATCAATTTCCTAAATACTATAGGCCAATTCCATAACCTACGCGAAAGCTTACAGTATTGAATCTAGAATCATCTTTTTCAGTAAGCTCTGTAATCTGCCTTCTGTATCTTAAATCAAAAGAAAGGCTTCCATTACCCATTGGCACTGCATAACCAATACCGGCAACTCCGGAAAACATTACACGGTTATCTGGTTCGCCATCAATACTAAATACTTCATCCCCTTTGTATGTCATTTTGGCATTCAGGTCCCCAAGCAGAATTTGAACCGCTGGCCCCAAATAAACAGAAAAATTATTAAAAGAAAATTTTGCAAGAACAGGAATTTCGAAAATTTTTGCTGTTAAAGTTGACTTCACATCATTTTCAACTTTAGGTCCGCTTCTGAGCAATAAAAAATTGAGCTCCGGCTGGACAGAGAAAAGCTCATTCACTGCAATATTTGCAAAAGCGCCAACTTCAAATCCTGCTCTTAAACCCGTGTCCTTATTTTCTTCAAGTCCTGTCAGGAAAGTACCATTGATCCCTGCAGCGCCGCCGATTGTAACATCTACTGCAAACAAAGATGCAGCAAGCAGCAAACAAACTAAAATCAAACTAATTTTTTTCATTTTTTACTCCTTAAAATTGATATACAGTGAAAGCAATTGGATTGTGTAAATTCTGTGTTGCTAATATGTGTTTAATGTGTTTTTAAAAAACTAATATCTGTTTCCATAAAGGCTTTTAAAATATTGAGTTTAGGCAATATATCTGATAAATTTAACTAACTATGAGAACAGAAGTATTTTATAAAGACCCGCAGCTTGACGGTCGGGCAAAGAAACTATTAAAGCAGCTTAAACATTCGGTTTCTCCATCAATCAGCAATATTAAAATCGTAGATATTTATATATCAAACGGAATAGAGCAATTATCCGCTGATCTGGCAGAAGAACTTTTTTCTGATCCTGTTGCGCAAAAGGCAAACACCCAAAAACCAGCAGCGCTTGAAAAAGAGCTTGCAGACTGGCGCTATCTTGTTGAGATCACGTATAAGGCAGGCGTTACAAATCCTGTTGCCATTACATCAAAAAATACAATAGAAGCTGCGATAGGGAAAAAAATCCCCGATACTGCAATAATACAAACAGCAACTCAATATCTTATAGACTCTCCTGTTCTTGAAAAAAATCTTTTGGAAAAATTAAAAAAGGTTTTTTTTAATCCCCTTATACAGCAGGAAGAATTTCGCGAATTCAACACTCCCGAAGAGCTTAAAAAAAATCCTTTGCCAGATATCTATCCGTATAAAGTTGTAAAAAGCGATGTTGTTATTGAAAAAATTCCAATCCACCAAATGGAAGAAAAAGAACTTAAAGAAATATCGGAAAAAAGACTTTTAGCGCTTTCTCTTGACGAGATGAATGCGATCAAAAAATATTTTACAGATAAAGATACAGAAAAAACAAGAATAGATGCAGGCATTGGTCATGAGGCAACAGATGTTGAGCTTGAAATGATTGCCCAGACATGGAGCGAGCACTGCAAGCATAAAATTTTTCAATCAACCATTGAATATAAAGATAATAAAACAGGAAAAACAGAAACAATAAAATCTGTTTTTTAAAGCTATATAAAGAAAGCAACAAAAGACCTTTCTG